>NZ_JBQEOE010000054.1:0-27296 GCF_052045105.1 Lysobacter sp. 22409
CCGCGACCACGACCATGCCACTGCGACGAACCCTGCCCCGCAGCGTGGGTCGCGACTCACGTCGCTCCTACAAGAAGCCCAGCTTCAAGGGGTAGGAGCTGCGCAAGCCGCGACCGCGCGGCTTCCGATCACAGTGGAAACATCCCCATGCGATGACCGCACCAGCGCCCCCCTGCTCCGCCCCTCGACAGCCGGTTCCCTACCGGCGCTTGGCGCTTGCATAAGACGGTCATCGCCCCGCCCCCTTCGTTCACGATTTTCATAATCGGAAACGGCATTGACCACGCCGAAACCAGGTAATTCGTCTCAGTTTCGAGGTAGGGGTGCCACGCCGGGGCCCCGTTCTAGTCAATGCGGCCCGGCTGAGCGCTTCGTGCCTGCCACCCCCAGCGACCTGCCCCGGCCCCGCCGCCACTGTTGTCCGCATCCCTCTCTGTCTTAGGAGTTTTTGGATATGCGCAAGTTCAGTATGTCGGTTCTCGCTGCCACCGTAGCCATGACCGTATCCGGCGCGGCCCTCGCCGGCGACGACCTCGCCCCCGCGTTGAAGTCGGCCATGCAGCGCGACCTGGGATTGTCGGGCACGCAGCTCGCTCAGTACCTGAAGACCGAACGCCTCGCCGCACAACAAGAAAAGACTCTGGAAAAGCAGCTCGGCCGCAACTTCGCCGGCGCCTGGCTCGAACGCAAGGCCGACGGCTCGTTCGGCGTGGTCGCCGCCAGCACCTCGATCAAGGCCGCCAAGGCCGCGGCCGGCGTGGAAACCCGCCAGGCGCGTCATAGCCTGGCCGCGCTCAATGCAGCGAAGGGACAACTCGACAGCCAGCTCGCGCGCAACGGCAAGGCACCGAAGGGCGTGTACAGCTGGGCGGTGGACCTGCCGAGCAACAGCGTGACCGTGGGCGTGGCCCCGGGCGCGGAAGAAGCCGGCGTCGACTTCGTCGCGCGCAGCGGCCTGGATGCGAGCACCGTGCGTTTCGAAACCCTGAGCGAAGCGCCGCAGCGCCGCATCGCCATCCAGGGCGGCCGCGGTTATCTGCGCGACCCGGGCGACGGCTACGTCTATGCCTGCTCGGTCGGCTTCCCGGTGACCAAGGGCACCACCCTGGGCTTCGCCACCGCCGGCCATTGCGGCGACACCGGCGAAGTCGTGTATCACGAAGTCTCGCAGTGGACGCCGGGCGTGCGCCTGGGTTCGTTCGCCGCCTCGTCGATGCCGGACGGAAACCAGAGCGGCCCCGACCGCGGTTGGGTGCAGGTCGACAACACCCACACCCTGTCGGCCAGCGTCTACGGCTACGGCAGCGGCGACGTCAACGTCGCCGGCAGCACCGAAGCCGCGGTCGGCGCTGCGCTGTGCCGTTCCGGCCGCACCAGCGGCTGGCGTTGCGGCGCCATCCGCAGCAAGAACATGACCGTGTCCTACGTCGACGACGCCGGCAACCCGGACGGCACCGTGACCGGCCTGACCCAGACCACCGCCTGCGCAGAAGGCGGCGATTCCGGTGGTTCCTTCATCACCGGCGCCGGCCAGGCGCAGGGCGTGCTGTCGGGCGGCAGCGGCAGCTGCAAGGGCCGTCAGGGCCGCACCGGCGGCGGCAACAGCTACTTCACCCCGATCAATTCGATCCTCAGCACCTATGCCTTGACCTTGAAGACCACGCCATAATCCATCGCGGTTGCGACAGGTGTCCGAGCGCCCCGGGTTTCCGGGGCGCTTTTTTTTGCGCGGCGTAATCGGCGGCTGTCGCTTCACCGGCGTGCGCCGCAACCGCGCCATTACTTCAATGACGACGTGCGATCGATACATCGATGGCGCGCCTCATCGCAACCGATCGATGCGCGCATGTGTGACAACGGGTCATCGACGACCGCGAAAGCTCCGAGCAACGTTTCCGCATCAAGCGAAAGAAATCCACTGTCACAACAAAGCGTGCGCAAACCGCTATTTCCAAGATGTTTTCCTGCTTTTAAAAAACTCGCTTCCGGAACCAACAAGGACGTCTCATTTCGCGCGTAGGGCAAACAGATCGCGTCGCGTTCTAATCGATGCGGCCCGATGAAGCGCTGCATGCGATGCAACCTCACGCATGACAACGCCGCGCTTTAACGGCCGCGAATCTGATTACCCCCACTCGTCCATGGAGTTTCTGGAATGCGTAAATTCAATATTTCGATCGTCGCTGCCGCCGCGGCCATGTTCGTATCCGGTGCGGCCGTCGCCGCCGACGATCTCGCTCCCGCGCTGAAGACCGCCATGCAGCGCGACCTGCGTCTGTCCGGCCCGCAGCTGATCCAATACCTCAAGGCCGAACGCCTTGCCGCGCAGCAGGAAAAAACCCTCGCCAAGCAACTCGGCCGCAACTTCGCCGGCGCCTGGCTCGAGCGCAAGGCCGACGGTTCGTTCGGCGTGGTCGCCGCCAGCACCGCGATCAAGAACACTCAGGCCGCAGCCGGCGTCGAAACCCGTCGCGCCCGTCACAGCCTCGCCGCGCTCAATGCCGCCAAGGCGCAACTCGATGGCCTGCTCAACCGCAGCGCCAAGGCGCCGAAGGGCGTGTACAGCTGGTCGGTCGACCTGCCCAGCAACACCGTCACTGTGGGCGTCGCCCCGGGCGCGGAAGACACCGGCGTCGACTTCGTCGCCCGCAGCGGCCTCGATGCGAGCGTGGTGCGTTTCGAAACCCTGAAAGACGCACCGCAGCGCCGCATCGCCATCCAGGGCGGCCGCGGCGTGCTGCGCGAAGTCGGCAACAACCGCATCTCGGCTTGCTCGATCGGCTTCTCGGTCACCAAGGGCAACAGCGCGGGCTACGCCACCGCGGGGCATTGCGGCAACGTCGGCGACATCGTGTATCACGAAGTCTCCCAGTGGGAGCCGGGCGTGCGCGTCGGCACCTTCGCCGCATCCGCCATGCCGGACGACAACGCGCGCGGCCCCGACCGCGGCTGGGTCCGGGTCGACAACACCCACGTGCTGTCGGCCAGCGTCCATGGCTATGGCAACGGCGACGTCGCCGTGCGCGGCAGCACCGAAGCCGCCGTCGGCACCGCCGTCTGCCGTTCCGGCCGCACCACCGGCTGGCATTGCGGCGCCATCCGCAGCAAGAACGTCACCGTGTCCTATACCGACGACTACGGCAACCCGGACGGCACCGTCACCGGCCTGACCCGCACCACCGCCTGCGCCGAAGGCGGCGATTCCGGCGGCTCGTTCATCACTGCCGAAGGCCAAGGCCAGGGCGTGCTGTCGGGCGGCAGCGGCGACTGCCGAGGCGCCGCGGGCGACAACGGCGGCGGCAACAGCTACTTCACCCCGCTCAATTCCATCCTCAAGGCCTACACGCTGACCCTGCGCACCAGCCCGTAATCCATCACGGTTGCGACTATGGGTCGAACGCCCCGGAGGTTTCCGGGGCGTTTTTTTGTGGGCGTCCCGCCTAGCGGTTCCCCCTCCCCCTGTAGGAGCGACGTGAGTCGCGACCGCGGAGTTGCGGCCTCGCGTCGAACCACACAGGTATCCGGCGCGGTCTCGGTTACACGGGAATCTGGCGTCCACTGGACACCTCGCGGTCGCGGCTTGTGACCGAAGGAAATCCAGTAGGACGCCGCTCCTACCCTGGGATGCTCGGTTGCAGGGAGATGCGACGCGAGCGGGTGGCTGCGCGGTCGCGACTTACGTCGCTCCTACAGGGAGATTCCTAAAAGCCTGGCGGATTCGCAAACGACGGCCGGACACCCGGCCGTCGTTCGCTCAGCAGCCGATCAAGGCTCGATCGTGATCGTCGGCGGACTGCCGTCGCCGCGCGCCGCCGCTCCGCTAGCCGCGGTCGGGGCCGTGCAGGTGCTGGTGTGGTCGATCGCGTTGGTCGTCGCCCCATCCGCGCCGATCAGGGTCGTGCGCCAAGCGAAGGTGGCGGTCGGCATCGTCCCGGTGGTCGTGCACTTGAAATTGAAGGTCAACGGCGAGGCGGTATTGCTGGTGTAACTGCCGTTGTAGTCGTTGCAGGTCCAGCCGGAAGGACAGCTGATGATCTTGGTCTTGCGCTGCACCGTGAACTTCGGCACGCCCTTGTAGAACACCTGCGCCTGAAAGGCCACGTTGTGGGGCCCCGACACGTTCGGGATGCGGTCCAGGCTGAAGGCCTCCTTCAACACCGACACGCTGAGCGCGGAGAAATGATCCACCGGCACGAAGTACAGGTCGTTATGGGTCGGCGTGCCCGGGCCGCCGCGTCCGTGGACGATGCCGTAGGCGGTGTTGGTGCCGAACACCGGCCCGCCGCTGTCTCCGACGTCGTTCATCACCTGGTTGCTGGCGTTGTGCACGCGGATGAAAGTGCCGACCGCTCCGTTGTACATCGCCTGCGCGTTCTTGTCGGCGACCTGGCCGCAGGTGTAGTTGGTGGTGATGCCGTTCTTGCACGCCGTCGCGCCCAACGGCAGGTTGGCCGAGGTCGTCACGCTGGTGATCTCCATCGTCGCCTGCGGCCCGCCGACCAGCTTGATCTGGTTGCTTTGCACCTGCGGCGTGCCGCCGGACTGCTTGTTCCACTGCAGGTCCAGCGAACCGCTGTTCTGCTCGCTCTTGAATGCCAAAGTCACGTTCGGGCTGCCGATGTAAGTCAGCGCATTCTCGCAATGCCCGGCCGTGATCACCCCGAGCTCACGCGTCGCATTGACCACGTTGAAGCCGGTCGTGCAGCGCAGTGTCGCCCCATCGACCCGGCTGCCGCCGACGATCGCCGTGGGCGACATCAGCGCCGGCACCTTGTGCAGCTTGATGTAGTCGGCCACCGCCATCAGCCCGGACAGGCGCTTGGATGCGGTCGCGGTGTCGAGCACGAACAAATTGACCTGCGAGGTCTTGAGGTCCAGCCCCGACTCGAACGCGACACCCGACTGGCTCAACTGGGCCGCCAATTCCTCCTGCGCTCCGCGCAACAACTCCAGCGGGCGCGGCGCCAATTGCGCCACGAACAGCGGGTCCTTGGTGTAGCGCGCCAACAATGCCTTCGGCGTTTTGGTGAACCGCACCACCACCCGGTATGTCGGCTGGTGCTCGATATACAACCCGGCGAAGGTATCCGGCAACTCGCGCTGCAGCCGCTGCTCCAACTGCGCGATCTCCGGCACCTGCGCCGTGCGGCGCTTGGCTTCGGCCAGCGGCACCTTGAACTGTTGCGCATACGACACCGCGATGGGGTCGCCGCCAGCCGGCTGCGCATTGAGGCCCAGCGAGAACAGCAAGCCGACGGCCAGCGCGGTCGGGGCGAGACGTGCGGAATGACGGTATCCAGAATCCATGAGGAAACGCTCCTTTAGTTGTCGACAGGCAGGCGCCTGTCGCCCGACTTATAGCGTTCGCGGCACCGATGAGAAGGAGGTACTGTCAAAAGTGACGCAGGATGTTGGGAGCCGAGCGAGCGAAACGCGACGGGCGTGCCGGTTTGATGGAGGACCAAGGGTAGGAGCGGCGTCCTACTGGATTTCCTTCGGTCACGAGCCGCGACCGCGGAGTGACGATCTCGCGCCGAACCACACAGGCATGCTGCGTGGGCTCGGTTGCAGGGGGATTCAGCGCGAGATGGATACTTCGCGGTCGCGGCTCGCGCCGCTCCTACCCTTTGCAACCTCGGTTGCTTGGGATTCGACGCGAGGCCACAACTTCGCGGTCGCGACTCACGTCGCTCCTACAGCGGAAACATCCATCGAAAGCGCACCTTTCCTTGTCGGCCTACGTCCCCGCCCGAGCCTTGTAGGAGCAACGTAAGTCGCGACCATGCAACCCCACCTGGCTCCGCCCCAACCTGCAACCCAAAGGGTAGGAGCGGCGCGAGCGGCGACCGCGCCGTCGCGAGCTCGCACCGAACCTCACAGGCATGCTGCGTGGGCTCGGTTGCAGGGAGATTCAACGCGAAATGCATACTTCGCGGTCGCGGCTTGTGACCGAAGGAAATCCAGTAAGACGCCGCTCCTACCCTTTGCAATCTCCGTTGCTTGGGTATTCGACGCGAGGCCACAACTTCGCGGTCGCGACTCACGTCGCTCCTACAGGGGAGGAATCGAGCGAGAAACGAAACTTTCCCTGACTGTGAACTCCACAAAAAACGCCGCCCGAAGGCGGCGTTTTTCGTTACGCAAACGGCTCTATTTGTTCTTCGGCACTACCACCGTAGCCGAGTCGCCCACATCGTTGCCGGAACCGTCCTGCGCGGTGTAGGTCGCGGTGTACACGCGGCCGTCGCCGTTGCCGGCCCGCTCGCTGCGCAGGTCGAACTGCAGGTCGGGGGTGCCGATGGCGGCGTTCTGGATGTCGTTGACGGTGTTGCCGTCGGCATCGCCGTTGTCGGGCTCGTCGCTGGTCACGCTGGTCAGGACGTAGCTCACTCCCGGGCAGTTATCGGCGGCGACCACGGTGGCCCAGATCGGCACCATCTTGTGGTTCGGCGGCCACAGCTGGTTGGGATCGAGGCTGACGTCGATCGTCGGCGGGCTGTCGTCGACGATCTGCGCCAACGCGGTGTCGTTGGTCGACAGGCCACAACCGTCCTGTGCGGTCACGCTGACGGTGAGCTGCGCCGGCGAGCCGGTCAAATCCGAGACCACCACGCTGCCGCTGACGCCGACCTGCGTAGACGTGATCTGCTGGATGTTGATCGTCGGCGTGCCCAGGGTGAAGTTGTTCGCGCCCTTGATCAGGTCCACATCGACATCGCCGGCCAGCACGCCGCAGGTGTCGGTGGCCTGGGCGGTGAACTGCACGGTGAACTGGCATTGGTCGTCGACGGCGCCGCCGGCCGTGTTGACCGCGACGCTCGGCGCGGTGTTGCTGACGCCCAGGTCCTGGTCGTTGATGTCGAAGAAGATGTTGCCGACCGACTGCAGCTTGATGCGGTTGTCCGAACCCGATGCGCAGGGCACCACGAACGAACTCGCACCGTCGTTGGCGGTGGAACCTATCAGAGTGGTGGCGAAGTTCTGCCCGCCGTCGCTGGAGAACAAGGCGCTGACCTGCGGTGCGATCGAGCCGCCGCCCACCTCCCAGGTCAGGGGCACGGAGCAACCGGCGCCCAGGGTGCCGCTGTTGGGCGAGGTGATGAAGAACGGATCGCCCACCACCTGGATGTGCATGCCGTCGTAGGCCACGCCACCGCCGCCCATGCGGTTGTCGCGCGCGATCAGGCGGAAGTTCATCTCGCGATCGACCTGCGGCAGGATTTCGCCGGCGCGGGTCACGCCGTCGAGCAAGTCCTGCAGGTTCGGGATGATGCGCGAGCTGGACGCGCCCGGGGGCAGCGAGCGGACCAACGGGCCGTCGCCGGGGTCGGTGTTGATCGGCCGTTGGGTCACCGCGCGGTCGTACTGCTCCCAGTTGTAGGTCAAGGCATCGGCATCGGTCGCCGAGCCGCTGAGTTCGAACGGCGTCTGCCGCGGAATCGTGTAGTCCCCACCGGCATTCACGTTGGGCGCCGAGTTGCCCGTGTTGACCAAGGTGCCGCAGGTGGAACCGACGCCGACGAACACATTGGTGACAATTTCGTCGAAGCTGCGCGAGTGGAAGTACGAGCCGGCGCCGATCACCGATGTGTCGACGTCGTCCGAATCGCAGTTACCGTTGTACGACATGCGGGTGGTGCCGCTGCCCGGCTCGTAGCCGCTTTCGCTGTCGCCGGCGAGGAACTCGTTCAAGGTGCAGCTGCCGCCCGCGCCGGTGAAGGTGTGGCGCGCGCCGAGCTGATGGCCGACCTCGTGCGCGAGCAAGCCGCTGGCGCTGTTGGCGCCGTTGTTGCCCATCTGCCCTGCCCCGCGCCCCTTGTGCAAGGTGTCGTTGGTGGTCTGGCACACCACGTACCAGGCGCAACCGCTGGCGCCGTTGCCCGCGCGCGTGGCGAACAGGAAGCCCAGGTCGTAGTCCGCATCGTCCAACACCACCTTGTTGTTGTCGCGATTGACATCACGCAGGGTGCAGGGGCTTTGGGTGTTGTCGAAGGGGTCGGTGTCCGGGTCGCTATAGATCACATCGTCGCTGGCATCGGCGATCACCAGACGCACGCTGACCTCGGGTTCCAACACCGCATTGGCGCCGGCCAGATCGGCGACGATCGACGACCACACATCGGCCAAGCCACCGCCCGCATCGCGGGCCTGGTAGAACTCGCCGGTGGTCGACGCCGCCAGCCGATAGATCCGCAACTGCGTGCCCGCATCGACCTTCTCATTCGCCTTGATCTGCGACACCAGCGCAGCCGAGAAGCGCGGCACCGGCGGCTCGTGATGGTGATCGTCGTCGCCCAGGTGGAAATCGTTGGCGCCGTCGGTGCGGTCCTGGTCGCGATAACTCAGGTAGACGCGGCCATTGGCGGTTTCGACCGGCTCGACGCGCAGGATGCCGTCGTCGGTCTGGCCCGAGATGAACACACCGCGCGTGCCGACGGTGATATGGCCGGTGAAGCCTTCGCGCTCGTCCTCGAATACATACGTCTTGATCTGCGGGAACTGGCCCGCCAGGTTCGGCCCCAGCAACTGGCTTTGCGCCAACGCAATCTGCACGAAACCGCCGCTGGCGCGCGGCAGATAGATCTGCGTCTGCGGCGGAATCGGCCCGAAGGTTTCGCGCGGGGTGTCGCGCAAGCGCGCTTCGAGCATCATCCCGTCGAGGGTCAGCGGCACATAGCCGGTCGGCGCCGGAAAGCGCTCGGGCAACTGCACCGCCGGCAAGGTTTGCCACATGCCATCGGGCGAAGCGCCGCCGTTTACCAACATGGCCGCAGCAGCGATAGGATTCGGCGCGAAGGCCGCACCCGCTGCGCCTTGCGAGCCGCCCGCGGCGGCGTCCTGATGCGTGTCCACGAACGAAGGCGCCGAGATCCGGCTCGCAAAAGCGAGCGCAGCCAAACCCAACGCGATCAGAGAAACCGCGGCCCACCGTTGGGGGCCGCGCCGGAACGTCGAATGGGTAGTCATGACACAGGTCCTGGTCATAGGGGAATGCCGGCGCGGCCCCGGGGGCAGTCCGAGCACAGCGCCGGCATGGGGGACAACGCGGGCGCAGCGCGGCGTCGGACAGAGATGAGACGCGGAGTGCTCGCGCGACCCCATTCAGGTGACCAGCGGTCGGTTTACCTACCTATTTCGGCGCCATGGATGGCCCGGCCGTTCGTCTAGCGCCCCTGGCGAATCCGGGCGTTTTGCAATGCAGCAACGATCGTTAGCGCATGTACCGCACAGCCAGCGGCCGTGAGATACCTCAACGCTTGCGCCTGGTTTCGGACTTCCGAAAACGAGCCGGCAAAGCTGCAGCGCTCTTGTATTCGGCTACCGGCTTCCATTTCAGCTTGGCAGTCCAGCGTGGCACGGCCTCCACGGTATCGCTCATACGCTCTGCCTTCCCTAACGCTCGATAGGCGAAAAAGAACGCCTCCAATGCAAGTGCCCAAGCCGCCAAGCCGAGCAATGACTTGCCGCTGATGACCGCCAGCGCTATGAATCCGAACGCAGAGAACGCGAGGATCGCGTAAGCAGCCAACCAAATACGCCATTCCACACGACGTGCCTTGAGCGAAGAATGTCGCTTTTCCCTCCAACGCATCTCGCCGGTGGCCTCGTCCATATCCAGAAGTGGCCAGACGAACGCAAGGTCCACCAAGGCACGCGCGGCCTGCGGTTGAAGCATCAAATGTCGAATCAACGGCACTGGCAGGTTCTCGCCATAAACATGCCGGACTGCGACTTGAAGCCAAAGGTCGTCTGCCTTGTCCGCCTTGGCCCACAAGTCGAGAAAGTCTTTCCGATCCTGTGCCCGGGATCGATGCAACCCAAACAGGCCCTTCGCCAGGGGAACTGCAATCACCGCCACTATCAGCGGAATCAGCCAGGGAGACCCGAGTGCCTTCAGTATCTCGCTGAACATACGAACCATCCTTGTCTTAGCACGTCGGCTGCCGCTTAGAGTACGACCAGGCACCGACGGCGCAACGGCTGGGCGCCCGTAATGTGCGGTTTCGCATGCAAGAACACACTTCGAATCACGAATGCGCAACTCCCAGTTGCTCTTGCAACCCGATGCCAGTTCCATGACCCTAACGGCATCTTTTCAGAACCGGCCCATGGCCCGACTCATTGCCCATATCCAGTTCGACGCACGCACACTCGGCTGCGCGATCTTGTGCTTGGGCCTCGTCGCCTGCGGCTCCCCAGCGGAGGTCTCGGCCACCACACCGCTGCCCGATCGATCCGATCAACCGGCATCGCTTTCCAGCCCCAAGGCTCAGCCTGTGAAAGACACACCCAATGCGCCGGCCTCAGCGCCAAAGCTGAGCAAGAAAGAGTTCGAAGAAAAGTTGTTCGCCCTCATCCAGAGCATTCAAGCCCCAGACGATCTGAGCAAGGCCCGGGTCGAGGCTCTGACACACCTCTCATTAGGCCCATCCGAAGTCGAGGGCACCTGGTCGGCTCGGGGCGTCCTCGACTCCGGCTCGGGCTACTCTTTCGATGTCACCCGGTATGCCAACGGCGACAAGGAAGTGCAGCTTTATCTGCCAGACGAAAAACGCTACGACCCGCAGCGGCGCCATAACTGCGCGCTGCCCTTGGCCGGCCTGCACGACCAGCTGAAAGCCATGGGCTATCGGGACAACGAATTCTCGGGACCGGACGGTCTGCCGCAAGCCTGGCAGTACTGGAAAGGCCGGCAATCGCTGCTGATTGACTACACCTACCACGACACGCCCGCAGGCGATCAGACCGCATGCGTGCATGCCGTCACGATCGAGATGATCATTGAGGACTGAACACCCTCATGGACCGGCACGACTCGCTGTTTCCCCATGTTCGCAAGAAACGGCGCCTCCAAGCTGCCGCTTGGGCTAGTCGCCAAGACCGTCGCCATCCCGCGACTATCCCTGGTTGAGCCATAGCGTGAACCGCAAATACTTCTCCGTCGTAGCCGCCGTCATCGCGATACTGACTCTGGCCGCCTGCCAGCAAAGCAATGCCGTCCACGAACCGAATTCGCGCACACCGGCCCACAGCGAAACGCCTGCATCCGCAGAGCCCAGCGCACTGCTCGCCGTCGCCAGCGTATTCGCCGGCGACCGCGGCCGCGACTGGAAGGCTTACGCTGCCCTGCCCCAGATCGCATGGACCGACCCCGCACCGACCGAGCAAGGCCCCGGCGTCTACTTTCGCCAGGGCACGGTTCTGCTGCGCGGCTTCGCCGACGAAGACGTCCCCAACGGCGTCCCGGGAATGGAGCACGGCATCGTGCGGCGCAACGAGGGTCAGTCCACCCTGACCCTGATCGGCTCGCAAACCGAAGTCGGCACCGTCGCGATCAGCAAGCCGTTCTACTCCGACGACTACGCGGCCATTTTGCGCAACCAGTTCGGTGCCGCCGCCCGGCTCGTTACGATCGCCGACCAATGCGCCCCGGCCCCGTTCGACGAAGGCGCCGGCCCTGGTGCGTTTTTCGAGCTCTCGATTCCCGGTCGCGACATCGTCTATGCGCGGGCCAGCCAGCAGGATGGCGGCAAGTACACGGCGGGGTTTACGGTCTTCGAGCTGACGCGGGCCCATCCATCGCAGGCGATGGCAGAGCTAGGCTGCAAGCAGCCCAAGTAACAGCGACTCACCGATCCCCTGCTTGGCACGCAACACTGCAGCAACCGCCCGGCAGCTTCGCGCGCCTTCCAGGGCATCGATCCAACGGAGAAACCAGCCGATTCGGCGACGGACACCCAAGCGGCGCGGTCGCACCTGGTCGGTTATACGGCGCAACGCCACCGACAAGCAAGGCAACTCCGCCCCAGTTCTTTCATGCGAACTCAGGGCGGTCGATGCGCCTAGCGCCGCATCGCACCGGACAGCAGGACCGTCCTGCCTTGGGCCGACGGAACCGCGGAGAGCAGAGCCGACGCGACTGCCGACGCGTCGATGGGTTTGTAGTTCGCCGGGATCAGGAACCCCACCACCTTGCCGAGTGCGGACCCCAGTACCTCGCCCTGCCGGGTCGGTTGCCCGAGCACTTCGCGGTCTCCGACCAGCAATGATGGACGGGCGAAGACCATGCCCTCGAACGGCATCGCCGCCAAGGCGTCCTCCAGCTCGCCTTTTACCCGGCTGTAGAACACCTTCGACTTGGAATCGGCGCCCATCGCGCTGACCAGGCCGACCCGTTTGGCGCCCGCGGCCAAGGCCGCCGTCGCCACCGCCAGATTGGCGTCGTAGTCGACGGCACGAAACGCCGCCTGGCTGCCGGCGACCTTGATCGTCGTGCCCAGCACCAGATACACCTCGTCCGCGCGCGGCAGATCAGGCAGTGCGGCGAAGTCGACGACGTGCGCCGTCAGCTTGGGATGCTGCTCCGCCGGCATTCTGCGGCCGAGGCTGTGCACTGCGGCGACGCTTGGGTCGGCTAACAGCCCGGACAGAAGCTCCCTGCCCACCAGGCCGGTTGTGCCTGCAACGATGACGGTGCGGGTTGCCATGACGAACTCCCATCGAGCGAACTGGGATTCTGCTCAGGTCTCGGCTTGGCCGTCCAGAACGACTGGCTACTGCGGCCGAATCTGGGTAGAACGAACTACAGCTCGGATGGGCTGACCGCCTCGGCTATCCGGTCCAAGTCGTCGGCTAAGCGATCGAAGCACTGGGCTAGCGCCTGTGCAGATAGATAGACCACATCGGGGCTGCCCTCGCCTTGTGGCTCGGTGAGCTGGGCGAGTAGTCGCAACTGGTCACGGGTTTGGGTTAGTGCTTTGAGGGCAGTCGCGGGCAACGCACAGCAGCCGGACGCGGGATGAGCAGCGGAGTTTGCACTTTGCATATCGGCGAACCTTTCTTTCAATAGGCAAACACTACAAGTGCATCGGCGATATCCAAAACTAGAATATCCGGCGCAAATCAAGCGCGGCGAAATCACCGGCGGCCGTCAGCTTCGAATGTGCTCCGCCAGCATTCTGCGACCGAAGCAGTGCACCGCAGCGATGCCCGGACCGGCCAGCAGCTCGCTGAGAATCTCCCTGCCCATTAAGTCCATGCCCGCCAGGCCCGTTGCGCCTGCAACGATGACAGCGCGGGTTGTAATTGCTAACTCCGTCGAGCGAGCTGAGATTCTGTTTGAGTCTTGTGAGCTGTGTACAGCAAAGAATTCCCGCGGCAACTCAAGACAGTCAGCGGTCGACATACTACATGAGCTGCGCACAGGCTAGGGCGCCAATCAATTACTAGATATCACGCTTCGGTAGACGGTTAGAGGGTAAACCAGAACCCTCGGAAATCTACACGTGCGAATCATCTGCTCCAATCCATCAAACCCTCGAAATAATCCGCGAAAACCCTGCTCAACCGACTCATGCTCATTAAGCTCACTCTTCTCAAACTCGGCAAGCGGCTTAAAAACCTCGCCTCCATCCGCAGGGACGGAACTAACAATACCAAGCAATGTAAATTCCTCGGTAGGGAACGAGCCATACGTAAAGTGAAAAGAGTTCGCATCACGGTCTACAAAGCAACTCTTCTTCAAATGACCAAAAACATGCTCCTCCGGTCGATCAGTATTAGGGTACACACGCAAATTTATAATTCCGTATAAAAACGTATCTATCCATGTCTTCATCCCATCCAAGATCCACCCTTCGACCTCTCCGACTCTAGTCGAACTAGCAGCTATTACCCTCAGCCGTTCTTTACACTGCTCAAGAGCAAGCTCCTGGGCAGCTCGCTCATTACGGCCTTTTAGCATCTTGATCTGATTCCTTGCCTCCTCAATCTGCGCTTGGAGTTCAAGATATTCGTCTGATTTCTGCACCCCGGACTCAACACTCTTATTAATCATTTTCGCCACATCGGGGAATGCTGCACCGATTGACTTTATTCTTTCATAATCCTCAATTACAACCCTCCCCTTGACCTTTATACAAAATGACCGTTTCAATTTATCCCTAAAACCCGCACTACAAAATGAACTATCACCATCATCAGTCAAATCAACGAGAAACCCCTTGGACGCCAAAGCCTCTTCCATTTCTTTCAGAAGATCGTGGTGAGGCTTAATTACCTGCTTGGACGCCTCCTTGCTAAACTCTGACCCACCAGCATCATGCTTGAAAACCCTAAAATCATAATTTCTTTTATTATCCTCCGAGCGCGATCGCTCAGCATTTCGTTCAAGCACCTCAACGACACCCCCAGTCATCTGACTGTAAACTGAAATTACCTTATCTAGATCCACATATATATAATCATATATTTCCATACACAGCCCTCAAGACTCGCACCCGGAATCCATTAAAGCAGCGTCAAACCCTTGCATACCTATAGACCCCCCTTATATTTGAATTAAAGAATTTCCCTATCGAGCCAGCCGCAATCAGTTCTGCAAACACGTCCACAGGAACATCAAAATACTGATACACGCGGCCATCAGTGAAAAGCACTTCTAATGTCAAAAATTGAGCATCAAATCCAATTTCTGAAATATTAGAAGAGTCGACCTGCTGCCTCTCCATAGCTCACCTCTATTTTTTTACCTTGGAACTGTCTGAATCTTGACGTCTCCAAGCGTTCACGAGATCCGAATAATCTGAAACCTCAACGCTCTTATCCCACCCCCCTGGGCCACTTTCGCCCTCAGCATACTCAACCTCCACAACACGAGGATCATCGCTATTCGGCTGATTGCCGCGTGGCGGTCTTCTAATCATGGCCCGAGTAGGCAGTTGAACAGCTTCTCCGACTATTATTGCCTCGCCTGTTCGCAATGTAGGAAGCAAGTCCAACAACCCCCTCAAACTTTCCGTAGTAGCGCTTGTTACGTGCCCGCGATCCAGAGAATTCCCCATTCTCAGCGCGATGAATGTCCCGCACTGCGACAAAATTGTTTGATCGATTTCAGTTGGCCGCTGGCTGACGATCATAGCTCCGATGCCATATTTTCGCCCCTCCTTTACAATCCGCTTTACCGCGACTCCTGCAGTACTATTGGAATCAGAAAGATAAAGATGAGCCTCCTCCATTACAACCAATAAAGGTCGCTCGCGACCACCTTCAGAGAGCTTTCTACCCCAAAAAACCGCATCAAATAGCAAACGCAGCAGAGCACCCACTAGGCTTTCTAATACGAAAGTTGGAATACCTGAGACATCTAGAATGCTGACAGGACGATGATCATCGCCGCCACTTCCCAACCATAGGGCCAGCAGGTCGGGCAGATCCTTCTCTGTATTTCCGTCCGCTTTGGGAGACCACTCATTGGGGCTAAAAATAAAGTTAAACCTGGGGTCTCTCAGTCTCGACGCCAGAGCCTCCAGCGGCCTTCTGATAGTTAGAGTTGACTTGGTAAGAACAACATTTACGCCATCATTTGGAGAGAATTTAGCAGGAATGAGCTTATCTGCATCACCGGCGTCTTCAACTTTGGCATTCCCCGGAATTTGATCCGTGGCCTTAGGATATGTGGCATCTATTTCCCAACGCATGTCATACCAAAGCTGCTTCAAAGAGAAAGGCAATGGAGAGTCAACAGTTACCCATTCGGGATCAACATTTCCATAGAGTCCACTTTCCGCCACCCTCCTCTTATTTATCAGGATCCAATCGGCAATGCGCCCACGCGCCATGTCATCGACATCGCCAAAGGTAAGAGGCAAAAGCTCATTAAATGTTAACGCCCAATATGGAATCGCGAGTGCACGCTCTCCTTTAGTCACATCTGGCTGGACCCGGTAGACATGTCCCTTTTCTCGAAATGCGCCAGCATACTCACCATGAAGATCAAGCAGCACAATTCTTGCCGATGGAAATCTGTCTTTATCAGATATACCGTGCAGAAGCCCCGCAACGGTAGTTGACTTCCCCGAACCGGTAGCTCCGACGACAGCACAATGGCGCGTGACTATTCGATTAACCTCTATCCGAGCCGGTATAGAACTCGCGCTCGAAAGAGAACCTATTTCAACATGATTTCTACTGGTTTCTGCGCCATAAACCACTGCAAGATCGAACTCGGTGACGAGGTGGACTTCGTCACCGATAGTTGGGTATCTATATACGCCGCGTGAAAAAGGCTCTCCGGATCGCCCCTCCCCTACGATCTCGACGGTCATCCATCGACGCCCGCCGGTATTTTCTGCGGGCTCCGCTTTGCCTCCACCCGAAACCGCCGCCCCGGCCTGGATAACAATTCCAAAAAGACTGGAAAACCCCTGTGGAATTCGAACAAAGCTTCCGACCTGCCCAACACGGTGACCTTGGCCGTCGATATAAACCAGCCCTGACAATGTCTCAGTATTAAGCGCGACCGTAACGGAGGAGCCACTAGTACTTTCAACAATTCCGAGCAATGACGGGTCACGATTCATTGACTCTCCTTGCTGGGATTAGACCCCTTAGAAATTCGGTGAATTTTCCAAAATCTCCAAGCTCACTTGTCTTTGGCGCAACAGAACCACCCTGATCCTGATCGCCCATCCAGTCAGACCTGACACCTCTCACTACCCCGCAATCTCGCGCCACAAGACTGATGTTCGGCGGAATCTTCTGCGAAATCTTGTTTGCCGCAACCTCCCCCTCTAGGGAGTTGTATAGGAGCACATAGGCCGCAGAAGTAGGATTTGAGCGAACCCCCTGAATAATTACCTCATTAAGATGATCATCAGCAAAAGAGTACCCACTCGTCACTAGAAATGCTGACGGTCTCCGGAGAAAATTTCGCAATCTGTCAATCATTGCCAAATAAGGCATTCTCCTGCTCTGGTCATACTTTAATTCTGATGGGTGTATTAGAACCCCGTCCGAGTCTTCTGGCACCGGGAAACATCGTGTAACCCTACCTTCAGCGGAATATTTCCAGTTGATTGAGCCATGCATCTTCCAGAGCCTGATCCAACGTGCGGGAGCTGGATCATCCTCTATCGCGCGCAAATCAAAGAAAGGTTCTCGTGCCCCGATAAACCCATCGAAGAATGGAATCTGTCTATCCTCAAGCGCCTGCTCAATCAGAAGATCATAATTTGTAGTAAACAACTGTAGCGCAGTGACTCGATCGATTGCCCCTGCCCAATCAACCAACCGATGATATGCGGTCTCGCAGGAAGGCAGTTCAGCCCTCACTATTTTGGCAACTTCCGAACATAACGCCGCCTCAAGGTGCAGTAAAGAATTTTTATCGAGCCCACGAGCGCTCCCCTTACCTACAACACGCGCTAAAAGCCTTACACGAGAAAGCATATCTTCGATTGTCGGCGCAACTGCATCATCCTCTCCGAACTGCTTCACGACGTTATCAAATGCTGGGTTACCAGCAAGCTTGCTAATTACCATATCCGTGAGGCCACGAACATCTGGAATCAATGGGGCGTTCTTTCCTTCGTTGTTTTCGATTCTTACTGATAACGGACAACCCGCGCCAATAAGTAAGGCTACGGGGTGTTTATCTAGCGACAAACTTTCTTGTAAATCACGCTGAATTCGATTCAGATCATGCATGTTCGTTTCGCCCCCCCACTGAGTTCGACCACCCGACTTTGCGATACAAATAGAAATGCCCGCTAAAGCGGGCATTTTTCTGGAGTCGCCGACAGACCATTTAATTATTGTGCCGGCACTCACCGCCCACGCCATGCAACGCATGACTGCCCTACCCTCACAAACGCATCTTTACGCAAAAAGCATGTTTTTTCGGTCACCCCTTTAGCGCGTTGCTTGTTCAGAGTGCATCACGCGTCGTCTCCACTTGGCGGTAACGGTCTTCTACCGGGGTCGACAGGGCGTCGGCGGTCCTCATGCTGGCGAGGTGCGCGGCGGGGTCGGGGTTGGCGTGGCCGACGCGGTAGACGTGCACCATCTCGCCTTGGGGCCAGGCTCGCGGTGGGTTGGTTGAAGGCCGGCCGATGTAGCCGACGGCGACTTGCCGCGACCATGCCTGGGTCTGCGGGTTCCGCTCCCACGGGCTTTCGCGGAAGCTGCGCGCGTCGCGATCGTTCGCGGGCAGCTCGTACGGGTTCTGTGGCCTAGGCGGCGCCGACAAGGCCAACTCGATGGCGCGGCCGGAGGCCTGGCAGTTCAGTCGGTCGGCGAGCGCCGGCTCGCCTTCTGCTCGCCCGGCTTGTACACCGCTACACCTTCGGGAAGCGCATCGCATCCAGGTCGAGTTCGCGCCGGGTCCAGCCGGCCTCTTGCAGCCGCGCAAGGTGTTCGGGATAGCCCTTAAGCATTTCAAGCAATTTGAACAGAACCTCGGAAGGAATCCATCCGACATCAACACTCCCACCTCATGGCATCGGCGGCTCGGTCATGCGAGCGAGTATCTTGGGAAGGTCGCGATGCAGGGCCGATTGCTTTTTCAACCCCCTATGCACTGCCTTGGTGACTTTGGGATCGGCAAGCCGGGCCTCGCGGGCTTGCTCAAGCACCGCTCCGGGCGGCGCTGGGTTGATGCGGCCGTCATAGATCTCCAGGCCATCGCAATTGAAGATGCGGATCGGGATTTCTGCTTGACCGCGCACACGGTCCAAGTTGCTTGGCATGTTCTCGTAGCACTGCTTACGAAAGGTTTCTTGGTGATAAAGACCGTGACCGTCCCTGAGGAAGCCACTCAGGAAGCGCGCATCGACGGCGAGTTCGCTCTCCAATCTATGCACGGCCACGACTCGGACTTGAACTTCATAGCGCTCGACCTGCAGTAACCGTATCTGGCCGAGCAGGCTTTCCGCGTCGCTCAACGAGGTATCGATGATGATGTTCTTACGGCCTCGAACCGCCACCTCTTGCAAGGCCGCGGCCCATAGACCGACATCATGGTCGGTATCGAGAGGCCAGGTGTATGGGCTCGCGTTGCGCAGTTCACGCACATCCGGCCAATAGCTGCGGAGCCTGTCCGGGTCGATCATGATCGGATCATGGCCCAGGTCTGCTTTCGCCATGCCTATCAGGGCGCTTTTCCCTGCGCCCGGCTGGCCCACCAAAAAGATCGCCGTGGGTTGGGAGTGGGATGCGGCCTGCTCCATGCCGCTATCGGGAACGATCCGATCCCAGAAAATCATCTCGCCGAGCCTTATGTCCAACACGCGCTCTTGGGAGGTCATTCGAATGCCTTCTTGTGCAGCTTGAAGTAACGCCCAAGCCCGTCAGGATCGCTGTCGAAGCTCAAGAGCGCGCGGCCCATCGTCGATCTTGCGCGTTCGGCCGCGTCGAACAACACGGGGTTTCCGTCGGCCCGCGCGGCTTCAAGCTGTCGAACGGCCTCTTGAAGGAAACAGTCGAGCCGGTTCTGAAGTGCCCAGATGGCCTCGTCCAAGGGCTGCACTCGGGGCGTCGGCTGTGCGAATTCATTCAGGACTGTTTGTAAGTTTTCGACATGCCCCGGGTAGTCCTTGAGCAATTCGCGCAACCTGAGCGGAACTTCCGGGGGCGTCAGCTTGGCCTTGAATATCCACATGCGGCGTCCTCTTCCTGAGTGGGGCATTGGGGCCGGATAAAAGTCCCCTATTCCGGGGTTGGGTTGCAAGCCCCGCGTGCGGTTATCGCCGCAGATTTCTCGATTATTTTTTGTCGAACGAAGGTTATGCGCAACCGTGGGTTGCGGTTATGTCGATCAGAGTGCGTGCACGATGTTCGCCGTGCGCGGATAAGTGTGCCGAGCGGCCCCCCGCTTATTCCTCGAAGCGGGTCAGGCCTTCGCGATTGCGTTCGTAATGCCGCGCGAGCGGAAACGGCGGCAGCCAGGATTCGCGGCGCACGGTCCACAGCTCATAGGTCGGCTGGAACTGATCGGGGGCGTCCAGTGCGCCGAGATTCACTTCGACTTCGTCGCCGCTGCGGCCGAACACGGGCGAGCCGCAATTTGGGCAGAAGTGTCGACCTTGGTAGTCGCGGGTTTCGCCTTCGACGGTGACCGCCTCTTCGGGAAAGATCGCCGAGGCATGGAACAGGGCGCCGTGGTGTTTGCGGCAATCGAGGCAGTGGCACAGGCCGACCCGGTAGGGGCGGCCCGTGGCCACGATGCGGACCTTGCCGCACCAGCAGCCGCCGGTGTATCGATCCATGGGGCACCTCGTTCGAAGTCGACCGACGCCTTGTTTACGACGAACGCTGCGGCGCTGCAACCGCTGGCCGCGAGAAGTGCCTTAGCCGCGCCAGTTGGCGTGCGTGCTCCAGAACGCGACGCTGCGGCGGTAGGCCTCGCGGTCGATCGGCACGCCGGAGCCGCCCTCTTCCACGCCCAGGGCGTTGCGCATCATGGTGATCGGGGCCATCGGGGTTTCGACGGGTTCGGCGGTATACATGCAGCCGACCACGCCCCAGTCGGCATCGGTGACGGTGCCTTCCTTGGCCAGTTGTTCGCGGCTGTAGAGGATGACGATGAGGTACTCGGCCACCGGCGGGTCGAGGTCTTCGAACCAGCGTACCAGCACCGGCAGTTCGTCCTTGGTGCGGGCGTCGTAGTCCGAACGCAGCAGGTGGCGGTTGGCCTCGGTGATCGGCACCGCAAGGCAGCGGGTGCTGGTCCAGTTGCGGTGCACGTGCAGTTTGCAGAACGGGGCGTAGCCGTCGAGCACCTGCAGCGGCGGCGCCTGGTTGAGGTGGCGCTCGAACTGTTCGGGGGTGATGTCCTGGATGGTGTTGCGGCGCGGCTCGCGCGGGAACAGGCGGGCGCGGGCGAAGTCGGTGAGGATGATGGTCATGGCTGCATTATCGAGCAGCCGGGGCTTCGGGGCATGGCGATGGTGGGCCGCGTGGTGCGGCCGTGCCGTGCCGTGCGGCGCGGTGGCGCGGCTATCTGCTGCGCCTCACCCCTGCCCCTCTCCCGCAAGCGGGAGAGGGGTTCATAGCGTGGGTCTGGCGGGGCTCTGCCTCAGTTCCTGCGGAAGAAGTCCAAAGACCAATGCAGCAAGGTGCCCGAGCCGCCCGGCACGTCGTCGGTGACGCGCAGCTTCCACGTGCCGTTGGCGACTTTGTCGGTCAGGTCGAGGGTCTGTTCCAGGCTGGGGTTGATCGGGCCGTTGCTGTGGTCGCGCAGCAGATAGGCCTGGCCGTCGGGCGCGATCAGTTCGACCTTGAGGTCGGTGCGGTGCGGGTGGCTGAGGCGGTAGACGATGCGCGCGATGCCGCCGTTGCCGTTCAAGCCGGCGACGGTGAGCGGGCTGTCGACGACACTGTTGTCGTTGATGAGGTAGTCGGCCGGGTTGGCGAACAGCGCACGCGGGCGGGCGTCGTAGCCGTCGCCGTAGGTGGCCATGACGCTGGCTCCGGTCATGTCGGTGCGTGCTTTCAGGCGCAGGAAGTAAGTGAGCGGGAAGTCGGCCTGCGGGTCGCGGTCGACTCGGCAGAAGGTGCTCCAGACGCCGCTGGTCCGGCAGTGGTATTCGGTATCGGTCGGCGGCGCGCCTTCGCGCACGTACAGCGTGCCGGCGCCGGTGCCGGGGCCGAACTGGGTGTTGAGGTAGAAGTCGGGCGCGGTGCCTTCCGGCTTCATGAGGTTGAACAACAGCGACTCGCCGGCCTTCAGGTTCAGGCCGACACGGGTGAGCTCGTTGGTCAGGCGGTTGGGGTCGATATAGGGCAGCACCGTCAGTTGCACCGGCAAGCGATGGGTCGCCGATGCGGCGGTGCCGACCACGGTCGCTTCGTAGGTCCCGGCCGGCGCATCGGCGGAGGCGTTGAAGGCGATGCTGGTGGGGCCGTAAGGGTTGACGACCGCGGGGCTGAAGCTGGCGCTGACGCCCGGCGGCAGGCCTTCCATCGAGAAGGCGATGGCTTGGTTCCAGCCGTGCAGCGGACGCGCGTTGATCTCCAGCCAGCCGCTGATGCCGGCCTGTTGGGTCACCGCGACGAGGGCGCGGCTGCGGCCGATCGTCCACATGGTGAAATCGGGCGCCGGGTTGACGTAGAGATCCAACGGCAGGCTGCGGGTGATGGCGCCCGAGGTGCCGGTGATCGCGATCGGGTACTTGCCCTGCACTGCTTGCGCGGAAGCCTTGAAGGTCAGGGTCGAGTTCACCGCTGCCTTGGCGCCCGGGCTGACCGGATTGAGGCCGAAGCTGGCGGTCACGCCCGCGGGCAAGCCGGTCACGCCCAAGGTCACCGGGTCGTTGAAGGCATTGCCGGTGACGGTGACGGGCAATTGGCTGCTGCGGCCGAGGTAGGTGATGTGCTGGGTGCCGGCGATGCTCAGCTTGAAGCCGGCATCGGCGGTGACCGTGAGCTGCGCGGTGGTGCTGCGCACGAGCTTGTCGTACTTGCCGCTGACGGTGATGGGATAGGTGCCGGCCGGCACGCCGGCGCCGATCGCCAGGGTGAGCTTGGAGCGCGCATTGCCGCTCGGCGGCGGGCTGATCGTGGCCGGCGAGAAGCTGGCGGTGACGCCCGCGGGCAAGCCCGATGCGCTGAGCGTTGCGGGCCGGCTGAAGCGGTCGATGCTGGTCACGACGACATAGGCGAAGACCGAGCTTTCGCGGCTGGTGGCTACGTTGCCGGGGTCGATGTCGAGGCTGAAATCGCCGGTGTTGATTGCCGCGGGCGCAGCTTTGGTTTGTGCATGAGCGCCGGTCGTCGTTGCCAACGCCAGCACAGCAATGACGCAGGCATGCCGAGCGAACGCGCGCAGCCGCTGCAGGGGGATAGCCATGTGGCCACTCCTGAAAGATGAGGATGAAAGATGACCGAGCCGTGATGGCGGCCGGCGACGTAACGCGCGGCGATACCTTGACGCGCGGCGATCTTGGCAGAACGCCTATCGGCCTAATGAGAAAGCCGGCATGGTTTTAGATGCGTGAACGGGCCTGCGGCACGGTCTGAGCGATGGTTTGCGGGCGGCGCTGCTTTTGGCTTTCGTGCGGGCCGTTGTTTGCCAGCCTGCGTTGTGGGGTTGGCGTGATATGCGTCGCGGATTGGGCTGATGCTGTATTGGGAGCGATGCGCGGCGTTTGGATGGGTGGAGAGTGCGGCGAGCGGGTGTTTTGTTTTTCTGCTGAAGCTAACTATTGCCTGGACGGGTAAAAGCGGCGCTCGCAAAGGAAGAAACTGCGGCGGGTGGCTACAGCAGCGGCTTCGGCGGTGGCAGTTGGAAGTTATTGCATGCTCTGGTAAGGGCAAATCCCCCCTACCCCCCTTTTTCAAAGGGGGGGAAAGCTTGGGGCGACGGCAACTATGGGCAGAACTCGTCCCCTTTAAAAAGACCCGGGCAAACTCGTCCCCTTTTAAAAGACCCTGGCAAACTCGTCCTCTTTTAGAAGATCCGGGCAAACTCGCCCTCTTTTAAGAAACCCGGGCAAACTCATTCCTTTGAAAAGATCCGGGCAGAACCATCGCCCCCTTTGAAAAAGGGGCAGGCGCCGGCGTGGCGTGTTTGAGGTGGATGCAGCTGCGCCGGGGGATTTGCTCTGGCTTCTATCGCAGCAGCCACTCCACGCAGCCCCTCGCAATCGAATCGAACAGCCAAAAAACAGGCCCGCATCGGCGGGCCTGTTCGGGTTCGGCGATGCGCCGCGCTTACATGTTGCGACGATACTCGCCGCCCACGTCGTACAGGGCGTGGCTGATCTGGCCGAGGCTGTGGGTCTTCACCGCTTCCATCAGGCTGGCGAACACGTTCTTGCGGTCGCGCGCGGCGGCTTGCAGGCTGCGCAGGCCGTCGCCCGCATAGGCGTTGCGGCCCTGCTGGTACGACAACACGTTGTCGATCTGCTGGCCCTTCTCGCCTTCGGTCGAACGGATCAGTTCGATCTCGGTGACGATGTCGCCGCCGTGGTCCTTCGGCAGGAAGGTGTTGACGCCGACCAGCGGCAGGCTGCCGTCGTGCTTCTTGTGCTCGTAGTACAGGCTCTCTTCCTGGATCTTGCCGCGCTGGTACATGGTGTCCATGGCGCCGAGTACGCCGCCGCGCTCGCTGATCGCTTCGAACTCCTTGTAGACGGCCTCTTCGACGATGTCGGTGAGGTAGTCGACGGCGAAGCTGCCCTGCCAGGGGTTCTCGTTGAAATTGAGGCCCAGCTCTTTGTTGATGATCATCTGGATCGCGACCGCGCGGCGCACGCTTTCCTCGGTCGGGGTGGTGATGGCTTCGTCGTAGGCGTTGGTGTGCAGGCTGTTGCAGTTGTCGAACAGCGCGTACAGGGCCTGCAAGGTGGTGCGGATGTCGTTGAACTGGATCTCCTGCGCGTGCAGGGAGCGGCCGCTGGTCTGGATGTGGTACTTCATCATCTGGCTGCGCGGGTCGGCGCCATAGCGCTCGCGCATGGCGCGCGCCCAGATGCGGCGGGCGACGCGGCCGATGACGGTGTACTCCGGGTCCATGCCGTTGCTGAAGAAGAACGACAGGTTCGGCGCGAAGTCGTCGATCTTCATCCCGCGCGCGAGGTAGTACTCGACGATGGTGAAACCGTTGCTCAGGGTGAAAGCGAGCTGGCTGATCGGGTTCGCGCCGGCTTCGGCGATGTGGTAGCCGCTGATCGAGACCGAGTAGAAGTTGCGGACGTTCTTGTCGACGAAGTACTGCTGGATGTCGCCCATCATGCGCAGGGCGAACTCGGTGCTGAAGATGCAGGTGTTCTGGGCCTGGTCTTCCTTGAGGATGTCGGCCTGCACGGTGCCGCGCACGGTGGCGAGGGTGCGGGTCTTGATGGCTTCGTAGGTTTCGGCGTCGACGACCTGGTCGCCGGTGACGCCGAGCAGGCCCAGGCCGAGGCCGTCGTTGGTCTCGGGCAGCAGGCCGCTGTACTGCGGGCGCTTGCGACCGGCGAACATGGCTTCGATCTTGTCGTGGGCGGCGTCCCAGCGGGCGCCGTCCTCGCGCAGGTACTTCTCGACCTGCTGGTCGATGGCGGTGTTCATGAACATCGCCAGCAGCATCGGCGCCGGGCCGTTGATGGTCATCGACACCGAGGTGGTCGGCGCGCACAGGTCGAAGCCGGAGTACAGCTTCTTCATGTCATCCAGGGACGCGATGTTGACCCCGGAGTTGCCGATCTTGCCGAAGATGTCCGGACGCACCGCCGGGTCTTCGCCGTACAGGGTGACGCTGTCGAACGCGGTCGACAGGCGCGCGGCCGGCTGGCCGACGCTGAGGTAATGGAAGCGGCGGTTGGTGCGCTCGGGCGTGCCTTCGCCGGCGAACATGCGGATCGGGTCTTCGCCGGTGCGGCGATACGGATACACGCCGCCGGTGTAGGGGTAATAGCCCGGCAGGTTTTCCTTCTGCAGGAAGGTCAGCAGCTCGCCCCAGCTCTTGTAGGTCGGCGCGGCGATCTTCGGGATTTTCTGGTGGCTCAGCGAGTCGCGGTAGTTCTCGACCCGGATGACCTTGTCGCGGACTTTGTATTCGTTGACGTCGTCGGTGATCGACTTCAGGCGCGCGGGCCAGTCGCGCAGCAGCTTCAATGCCTCGGACGTGAGGGATTGGACCGCGTCGTTGTAGCGCTGACGCAGGGTGATGAGGGTGCGGTCGACGGCCTTTGCCGGCGACGTCGCGTCTTGGGTCGCGGCTTGCGCCGCTCCTACCCCGGGAGCCGCCAGCAGGGCTTCAGCCGCATAGAGGTCGAGCTGCTTCGGCAACTCGGGGTCGTCGAGGTCGTGCAGGGATTGCCAATACGACTGTGCGCGGTCGGCGACGTCGGCCTGGGTTTCGATCTGGCGGTTGATGCCGCGGCCCTGTTCGGCGATCTCGGCGAGATAACGCACGCGGCTGCCGGGGATCAGCACGGTGGCGCGCGGCTCCTTGAGCGAGGTGTCGACGTCGGGCGTCCACTTCTCGGCCGGCAGCGACAGCTTCTCGCGCAGCAGGCGGCACAGGTTGACGAACATCCAGCTGATGCCGGGGTCGTTGAACTGGCTGGCGATGGTCGGGTAGACCGGGACGTCCTCGTCCTTGGTCTGGAAGGCGACGCGGTTGCGCTTCCACTGCTTGCGCACGTCGCGCAGCGCGTCTTCGGCGCCGCGCTTGTCGAACTTGTTCAGCACGACCAGTTCGGCGAAGTCGAGCATGTCGATCTTCTCGAGCTGGCTGGGCGCGCCGAAATCGCTGGTCATGACGTACATCGGGAAGTCGACCAGGTCGACGATCTCCGAGTCGGACTGGCCGATGCCGGCGGTCTCGACGATGACCAGGTCGTAGCCCAGGCCGCGCAGGAAGCCGATGCAGTCCTTGAGCACGGTGTTGGTGGCCGAGTGCTGGCGGCGGGTGGCCATCGAGCGCATGTACACGCGCGGGCTGCGCAGCGAGTTCATGCGGATGCGGTCGCCGAGCAGCGCGCCGCCGGTGCGGCGGCGGGTCGGGTCGACCGAGATCACCGCCATGCGCATGTCGGGGAAATTGGCCAGGAAGCGGTTGAGCAGTTCGTCGGTGACCGAGGACTTGCCGGCGCCGCCGGTGCCGGTGATGCCGACCACCGGGGTCTTGCCGCCGGCGAGCTGCCACTGCTTGCGCAGGTGGGCGAGCTGGGTTTCGTCGAGCAGACCCTCTTCGATCGCCGAGAGCATCTTGCCGATGGTGATCTCGTCGTCGATGGCGGCCGGCTTGTCCGGCGTGGTGTCGGCGATGCGGCCCTCGCTGGCGCGGCGGATGACGTCTTCGATCATCGCCACCAGACCCATGTGCATGCCGTCGTTGGGGTGGTAGATGCGCTCGACGCCGTAGGCCTGCAGTTCGCGGATTTCTTCCGGGGTGATGGTGCCGCCACCGCCGCCGAACACGCGGATGTGACCGGCGCCACGCTCCTTGAGCATGTCGACCATGTACTTGAAGTATTCGACGTGGCCGCCCTGATAGCTGGACAGGGCGATGCCGTCGGCATCTTCCTGCAGCGCGGCGCGGACCACGTCCTCGACCGAGCGGTTGTGGCCGAGGTGGACGACTTCGGCGCCCTGCCCCTGGATCAGGCGACGCATGATGTTGATCGCGGCGTCGTGGCCGTCGAACAGGCTGGCAGCGGTGACGAAACGCAGCGGCGTGGCGTCGGGCTGTGCGGCAGGAATGTTGGCGGCGGTCGTGCTCATGGGCATCTCGGTACGCAGTACGGGCTGTGCGTATTGTAGCTCCGGGCGGCAGTTTCGGTCTGGCGGCCGGCCGTGCGGGGGCGAACGGTGGCCACGCGAGCGCGTCCGACCAAGGGGCTTGGGGGTAGGAGCGGCGTGAGCCGCGACCGCGGGGTTGCCCGATAGCGGCGCGAAGATGAAGGCTGGCACAGTCGTTGCGGGCGACGCGAAAGGCCATCTGATTGCAGGCGGTGACAGCGCGAGCGTGTTCGTGCGCGGTCGCGGCTTGTGACCGAAGGAAATCCAGTAGGACGCCGCTCCTACCC
>NZ_JBQEOE010000055.1:0-24853 GCF_052045105.1 Lysobacter sp. 22409
ACCAAGGTCCGAGGCGCCGACAACAGCGTCGAGACCGACGACCGCATCACCCGGGTCGAGTACTGGCCGACCGGCCTGGTCAAGCGCATCACCCCGCCGGGCGGCGCCTACATCACCTACACCTACGACACTGCCCAGCGCCTGACCAGCGTGGCCGACAAGGCCGGCAACAGGATCCAGTACACCCTCGATCTGGCCGGCAACCGCAAGCAGGAAGACACCCAGACCGCGTCCGGCACCTTGAAGCGCACTCTGTCGCGCGTGTTCAACACCCTGGGGCAGTTGCAGACCGCCAAGGACTCGTTGGCGCATGAGACCAGCTTCAGCTACGACAACGACGGCAATCCGGACCTGACCACCGATGCCTTGAGCCGCGTCACCAACCAGGACCACGACCCGCTTAATCGCCTGAGCCGCACCCTGCAGGACGTCGGCGGCCTCGCGGTCGAGACCAAGCTGGAATACAACGCGCTCGATCAAGTCACCAAGGTCACCGACCCGAAGGGCCTGGACACGACCTACGGCTACAACGGCTTCGGCGACCAGGTCCAGCTGTCGAGCCCGGACACGGGTATCACCACCTACGGCTACAACAGCGCCGGCCTGCTCGCGAGCAAACAGGACGCTAACGACGCCAGCCCGCATACCTATACCTATGACGCCTTGAACCGGCCGAAGACGATCTCGTACAGCGGCGGCGCCGCCGACGTCGAGTACGACTACGACACGGTCAACACGGTCTGCGCCGCCGGCGAGAACTTCGCCCTCGGCCGGGTGACCGCGATGCGCGCCGACGGCACCGAGCTGAAGTACTGCTACGACCGTTGGGGCCAGCTCGTGCGCAAGGTGCAGACGGTCGGCACCCGCAGCTTCACCCTGCGCTACGCCTACACCAGCTCGGGCCAGGTGCGCACCATCACCTACCCGGACAACGCCATCGTCGACTACGTCCGCAACACTTTGGACCAGGTCACCGAAGTCGGGATCAAGCCGGCCGGCGGCGTGCGCACGGTGCTGCTCAACAATGCGGCTTATGAACCGTTCGGCCCGGCCACCGGTTGGACCTACGGCAACGGCCGCAGCCTGGCCCGCAGCTACGACCAGGACTACCGCGCCAAGACGATCCTCGACAGCGCCGCCGGTGGCTTGTCGCTGGCTTATGGCTATAACGAGGTCGGAGAACTGACCGAACTCAAGGACGGCCTGCAAAGCGCGTTCCTGGCCAAGTACGACTACGATACCCTGGGCAGGCTGAAGATCACCCGCGACGGCCCGACCGGCACGCCGCTGGAGACCTACGGCTACGACGCCACCGGTAACCGCAACAGCCTGCTGCACGGCGGCATCACCACCAACTACACCTACCCGGGCACGAGTCACCGCCTGAGCAACGTCGGCGGCGTCAGCCGCGGCTACGACGCGGTCGGCAACACCACCAGCATCGGCGGCACGGCCAGGGAGTTCGTCTACAACGCCAACGACCGCATGAGCCAGGTCAAACAAGCCGGCGTGGTCAAGGCCAGCTACCGCTACAACGCCAAGGGCGAGCGGGTCTCGCGGGCCGACAACGCCACCGGTGCGATCACCGGCTACACGCTGTACGACGAAGCCGGCCATTGGCTCGGCGATTACGACGCTAACGGCGCAACCAAGCAGCAGGCGATCTGGCTGGGCGATGCACCGGTCGGCCTGGTCGTCGGCGCCGGCGTGGCGCAGACCCTGCGTTACGTGCAACCCGACCACCTGGGCACCCCGCGCGCGGTGATCGACCCGAGCCGCAACCTCGCGGTCTGGACCTGGGACGCCAAGGGCGAGGCCTTCGGCAACAACCCGCCGAACCAGGACGCGGATCAGGACGGCACCGCCTTCGTGTTCGACATGCGGTTCCCGGGCCAACGCTATGACGCGGCTACGGGGCTGAATTACAACTACTTCCGGGATTACGATACTGAGAGTGGTCGCTATGTTCAGAGTGATCCGATTGGATTAGAGGGGGGTATCAGCACATACAGCTATGCCGAAGGAGGGCCGATTAGTCGAATTGACCCGTTTGGGCTGCAATCTAGAGACCTTGAGTCCATTTACAGGGCGTCCGGTGCCAAGCCGCCGTCGGGTGCTCCTGGTCCGTACGACATCGCCCGTCAGTGGCGTACCTGGGGACATCAGACATTCCCAGGTGAAAAGAACTCTGCGATGCGTCATTGCACAGTGAGCTGTATCCTGTCGAAAAAGATCAGCACGGCAGCGGCAAGAACATCCGGAGTTGTGAATGAGGCCCAAGGATTGGTGTTACACGATATCCCCAATTTGCGCAGCAGGGTAAGAGGCGATAGCCCTTGGGCATGTCAGGCTGACGACTTAGCAAGTAACGAAAGAGGCTTTGATGCTGGCGCTTCTTTCTCGAATGGCCTATCGGACAATCAACTCACGCAGAGTTGCACTATGAAATGTGGACAATAATGATGCGAATTTCCTATCTCATAATTTTTATTGGTTGCGCATTCTTGGGCGCCTGTTCTGCCGGCCTGCGGGATGAGCAAATACGCAGCGATTTTTTTGATCTTCAGAAAAAAGGCGAGATCAAGTCATCAGGCGGAATCACCAAAATAATCAAAGGAGACGGCTGGGATGACGGGGCGGAAGTCAGAGTGCATTTCTGTCAACAGGCCCCGCCCCAGCAGTGCAAGGAGACTCATGCCTCGTTGTCGTACCAGAAGCGCGCTGATGGCAGTTGGAAATTAATCTCAGTTGGGACTGAATAAAAGGCAAAAACCGGGCCGGAGCAAGTTTCATGCTGACTTGTCGAAATGGCACTCTGACCCGGTTTCAGTATCGAGCGTTGAAGGCACCGAGCTGAAGTACTGCTACGACCGTTGCTTGAGCCAAGCGTTGCATGCTGGTGTTAATCCAACAGGAGGAACCAGTTGGGCAATCAATATTGAAAATACAAGGAAAGGACACCCGAAGCCTACCTGTTCGAGCTGCAAAAAACGCCCTAGATCAGCTCAGAGTCAAATATGATTGCCAGGAATGAATTGGAAATCTATTTAGCTAAAGTGACGCAGAAATTCAGCGCCACCGAAGTGCACATGATCCTTATGCGCTTCATGTGTCGCTGCCTGCTTCTCGCTCAGGGCCTCCTCCCAGAAACTGGACGGAATGCGTTGAACTCGGCGACAACATTCTGGCTGGATGGGCAAGGGCGAGCGGCGGATTTGTTGACTGCCCGCATTGATTGCTGGAACTATCTGGACTCCAAACATCGGAGTACCGACATTAAAGATCGGGAGGATGCGGCGATGCGGGCTGTTATTTGTGTTCTTTACGCAGAACCTCAGTCTGACGATTTTTCAGCTGAAACCGTGCGTTGGTTTGCGGACATGTTCGATCGTCTTGGCGATTACTCGAACGAAACCGCACAATTGATGAAAGACTGATGCAGCAATGGGCCACCGGCTGATTGAAATTGCCACGAACAACTAAGCCGGCTCAAATAGCCAAGTCAAAGTGCCGTACCGGCAGATAGCTCCGGAGAGGTTACAAACAACAAGGGCCGCATCTGCGGCCCTTGCTGCGCTTGAAAATCAGCCGGATATTGGCGGCCAGCAACCGGTTCAGAGCCCATCTTCCGCAGCCGTGACCAAGCAGCCCTGGAAAACAGGGCCCCACTAATCACGAATGACAAAGCTCTAAAAAGAGCCATAAACGAAATGGGCGGAACAACACGATGATCGAACTTAAAGAAGTAACAATCACCACGGACAAGCTCGTCACCCTCGGAAATTCGCTGCTTGCCATTGCACACATGAATAAAGGCGATCGGCCTGCTGACATTACATTTACATTCAATGACCAGCAATGGATTGAAAAGGACTTTGCCGAGCTTCAATTTTCAACAGAAACCCGGCAAATGATGCCTAGCGTAGAATCAGTCCAATGGGATCACTTACTGATCATTACTGGCCTCAGACGCTGTCTATTATTCAAAATTAGCCCAGCCCACACCATTAACAATATCGAACTATTTCGAAGCGAAAACGACGACACCGGTTTCTACAAGATCGAATTTAAACAGTGTGGACAATTCTTACTTTGCGTCTATGAAGGAGGCGTTTTTGCAGTCTCCGCCGACGGAAAAATGGCATGGCATAAGCAGAAGCCTTGGGATGATGAATTGATCTCGACAGACTCCGATCGAATTACCTTCCTCATGGAGGGCGGGGAGACTTACGCACTTGACCTTTCGACAGGCAAACAATTTTCTGCTGAACAGAAAACTTGAGCCGAGATTGGGGCGACCAATCACACCTGACTCGCGCCAAGAGCCCCGGGACTGCTCATGTCTAGGCACATACAGCTAGCCACTGCTAGCTCGCTTTGCCGTTATCTGACCGAAAGTACAAATCGGATGAATTCGCGACGGACCGCTCGGATTAGCAACACCCTCACGCGCCCTTTACGCATCGTCGCCCGGACTGCGCCATCGTTGGCATCCGGGGGCGATCAAGCCGAGTGCGTCGTCATGGTCATGAAGCCGATTCCGAAGTACGTCCGCCGGGTTGCGGACGCGAACCTGAGTTATTGGGTCCTGAACTATCCGTCGGCGCCGTTCCACCGACCGGGCCTCACCTTTCGCGATTACGGCCCGGCGCTGTATCTGGGCATGATGACTTTCGAAGAGCATCCCGAACGTTTCTTCGACGATCCACGCGCGGACTTGCGCGGTCGTTACGAAGCACTGAAGGGAAACTCGCCGCTCGCTTGGCCCGAAGCTCGCCGGGTGGCTTGGGCGGCATGGGAGCGCGCTCACGCGCAAGCCCTCGCCTGTCAGACGGGACCGATCGAATCGCTGCGCTTGTGCGCTCACGCGTAACGCGCTGCGCTCGAAGCAACGGGGGTAGCTGGTCGTCCGCACGACACTTGGCCGAAGCAGAAGAACGGTTATCTCGTTCGCTGTATCGGCCCATCCAGCTCAAGCCAGCTGGGCACTGATCGGCGCCGACGGCGCCCGCAAAGAAAAAAGCACCTGGACGCGAGTCCAGGTGCTTTTCTTGTTTGGTGGGTCGTGAAGGATTCGAACCTTCGACCAAAAGATTAAAAGTCTTCTGCTCTACCGACTGAGCTAACGACCCGAAGCGGTTGCTGCGGTCCCGGCGCTGCGCCGGGGCCGGTGATTCTAACAAAACCTGCGGGGCGCAGTCAGGCCCCCCTGGCCAAAGCTGTTCAGACGGCGGGGCTCAGACGTAGCGGGTCGGGTCGGCCACGCCGGCGGCGCTGAAGCCTTCGGCGCGCAAGCGGCAGGCGTCGCAATGGCCGCAGGCGCGGCCGTCGGCATCGGCCTGGTAGCACGAGACGGTCTCGGCGAAGTCCACGCCCAGGCGCAGGCCCTCGCGGACGATGTCGGCCTTGCTCATGAACTGCAGCGGCGCCTGCACCCGCAGGCCGGCGCCCTCGACGCCGGCCTTGGTCGCCAGGTTGGCCAGGCGCTCGAAGGCCTCGACGAACTCGGGGCGGCAGTCGGGGTAGCCGGAGTAGTCGACGGCGTTGACGCCGCAGAAGATGTCGTTGGCGCCGAGCACTTCGGCCCAGCCCAGGGCGATCGATAGCATGATGGTGTTGCGCGCCGGCACGTAGGTGACCGGGATGTCGTCCTTGGCCGCGGCCGCGCCGATGGCGTGGCCGTCGTTGTCGAGCGGCACCGAGATGGCCTCGTCGGTCAGGGCCGAGCCGCCGATGCTGCGCAGGTCGACGCTGACGGTCTTGTGCGCGACCGCGCCGAGCGAGCCGGCGATGCGGGCGGCGGCGTCGAGTTCGGAGGTATGGCGCTGGCCGTAGCGCACGCTGAGCGCGTGCACGGCATAGCCCTGTTCGCGCGCGATGGCGATGACGACGGCGGAGTCCATGCCACCGGAAACGAGGACGACGGCTTTTTTCATGATGTCGGGTCGGGAATCGGGAATCGGGAATCGGGAATCGGGAATCGGGAATCGGGAAAGGCTAAACGATGAAGCTGATGCCGGGTTCGTCATCCCCGCGAAGGCGGGGATCCAGGGGTTTACCGAGGCATGGCCCTGAAGTCTCTGGATCCCCGCCTTCGCGGGGATGACGAGCAAAGAGCGAGGAGCCAGCAGCGAGAGCGGAAGCCCGGCGCCGAGGCATTCAAGCCGGGGACGGCCGATTCACCCGGCCGAATCCCGACTCTCGAATCCCCGGTCCCGCCCGCTCACCGCCCCGGTTCGTCGTTCCAGAGGATCTTGTGCAGTTGCAGCTGGAATCGTACCTGCAGGCGGTCGGCGACGATCCAGTCGGCCAGATCGCTCGGCTTGACCTGGGTGAAGCTCGGCGAGAACAGGACGTCGCAGATCTGGGTCAGGCGATGCTCGGCGACGATGCTCTTGGACCACTCGTAGTCCTCGCGGCTGCAGATCACGAACTTGATCTGGTCGCGCGCGGTCAGCAGCGGCAGGTTGCTCCACAGGTTGCGGTGGGCTTCCTTGGAATCGGGGGTCTTGATGTCGAGCACGCGCGAGACGCGCGGGTCGACCGGGCCGATGTCGATCGCGCCGGAGGTTTCCAGCGAGACCTCATAGCCGGCGTCGCAGAGTTTCTGCAGCAGCGCGATGCAGCGCTTTTGCGCGAGCGGCTCGCCGCCGGTGACGCAGACATGGCGGGCGCCGTGCTTGGCGACCTCGGCCAGGATGGCATCGAACTCCCACCATTCGCCGCCGTGGAAGGCATAGGCGGTATCGCAGTACTGACAGCGCAGGGGGCAGCCGGTCAGGCGCACGAAGACGGTCGGCCAGCCGATGCTGTTCGACTCGCCTTGCAGCGACAAGAAGATTTCGGTCAGCCGCAGGCGTTCGGACGACGCTGCGGCCGTCTCGGTGGCAACGGCGTTCATCGGGTATCGGTCAGTTGCGCAGCCGGCTCAGCTGGATCGCATTGAGGCGATCGGAAGCCGTGCGGGCGGCGTCGGTGCCGGGATAGCGGGTGGCGACGTCGGCGAGCGTGCGCTCGGCGGCATCGACCTGCTTGAGGCCGAACTGGGCCAGACCGACCTTGAGCAGCGCGCCGGCGGCCTTGTCGTGGGTCGGGTAGCGATCGAGCAGGGTCTGGAACTCTTCCTGCGCGAGCTGGTAGTTCTGGGTGACGTAATAGCTTTCGCCGAGCCAGTACAAGGCGTTGGGCGCGTAGGCGCCGCTCGGGTAGTTGGCCAAGAAGGCCTGGAACAGCCGCGCCGACTCGACGTACTGGCCGGCCTTGAGCGCACTGAAAGCAGTGTCGTAGGCGCCGCGCTCGTCGCCGCTCTGGGCGAGCAGGCCGGCATCGCCGTGCACCACCGGTGCGCTGTCCCTCACCGCCGCCGAGGGCGACGGTGCCGGGGGTGTCTGCGGTGCAGCGGCCGGAGCCGACGGCGCCACCCCGCCTTCGAGGCGGTTGAGGCGGTTGTCGGTGTCCAGGTACTGCGCCTTGTTCGTGTCCTGCAGCTGCTTGGTCGTCTGCTGCAGTTCCTCGACCTGGGCGCGCAGGGCCTGCAGCTCGGTCTTGAGCTGGGTGACCTGGTTGAGCAAGTCGAGGTTGGCCTGGTTGTCCGAGGCGCGCTGCTCGAGGACCGCGACGCGGTCGGCGAGGCTGGCGCGCTGGGCGAACGCGGGCGTGGCGGCCAGGCAGGCCGCCGCGATCGCCAAGGCTAGTGCGAACTTACGCATCGCTTAGATCAACCTTCGTTCTTCGTTCGGTCGGTGGACGGCGCCGATGCCCCGGCGCCGCCCTGCGCGACACCGCTATTACTTGGCGGTGTAGACGATTTCGACGCGACGGTTCTTGGCCCAGCAGTCTTCGTTCGACTCGGTGCAGACCGGGCGCTCTTCGCCGTAGGAGGTCACGGTGATCTGGCTGCCCGAACCGCCGTTGGCCTGGATCGCCGAGGACACCGCGTTGCCGCGACGCTCGCCGAGGCCGAGGTTGTACTCGCGGCTGCCGCGCTCGTCGGCATTGCCTTCGAGGGTCATGCGCGAGGACGGGCGGTCGCGCAGGTACTTGGCGTGGCAACCGACGATGGCCTGGAATTCCGGCTTCAGCGAATCCTGGTCGAGATCGAAGTAGACCACGCGCTGGCGCAGGCAGGCATCGGTGTCGAGATCGTTCGGGCCGTAGGCGCCCGAGGCGACCGGACCGGTGTCGGACGGCACGGTGGTGGACGGGCCGGTGCCGGAATCGGTCGGGGGGGCTTCCTTGACCTTCTTCGAGCAGGCGACGGCCGCGGTACACAGCACGGCGGCGAGCAGGATGCGGGCGGTGTTGTTCATTGGTATTCCTCGTCAGTTTGTAACGTGGGGCAGGAGTCGTTCGGGGGGTGTGGCGCGTCCGCGCGCAGGGAAACGCCCAGCCGCTTATCGCGGCAGGCGGTAGGGTCCCCAGGCCGGTTCGCGCACGTCGCCGTCGGCGAGCACCAGGCGCTGGCGCACCCGGGCATCGGCTGAAACGGCATAGAGCACGCCACGGCGTCCTTCGCGCGCAGCATAAATGATCATGGAGGCATTCGGGGCAAAGCTCGGCGACTCGTCCAGCGAACCCGGCGACAGCGTGCTCCAGCGCGGCGAGCCCAGGCTGCTGTCCATCATCGCGATCCGATAGGTATTGCCGGCGCCCTGCGCGGTGGCGATCTTCTTGCCGTCGAAGGAAACGCTGGCGCTGGCGTTGTAGCTGCCCTGGAAGGTGACGCGGGTGGCGCCGCCGCCGCTGGCCGAGACCTGGTAGATCTGCGGCTTGCCGCCGCGGTCGGAGGTGAAATAGATCTTGCTGGCGTCGGCGGCCCAGGTCGGCTCGGTGTCGATGCCGAAGTGGTTGGTCAGCTGGGTCAGCGCCTTGCTGCCGAGGTCCATCACGTAGATCTCGGGGTTGCCGCTGCGCGACAGGGTCAGGGCCAGGCGACGGCCGTCCGGCGAGAACGCCGGGGCGCCGTTGATGCCGCGGAACTTGGCGATCAGCTCGCGGCTGCCGGTGCCGATGTTCTGGATGTAGATCGAGGAATTACCGCCCTCGAAGCTGACGTAGGCCAGGCGCGCGCCGTCCGGGCTCCACGACGGCGACAGCAGCGGCTCGGGCGAGCGCACCACGGTCTGCGGGTTGTAGCCGTCGGAGTCGGCGACCATCAGCGCGTAGTTGCTGCCGCGGCCGACGCCGGTGGCGGTGACGTAGGCGATGCGGGTGAAGAACGCGCCGCGCACGCCGGTGATCTTCTCGTAGACCGCATCAGCGATCTGGTGGGCCACATCGCGCATCGCGTTCGAACGTGCGGTCAGCGCGAAACCGAGCAGACGCTGCTGCTTGGCCACGTCGAACAGCTCGTACTCGACCCGGTAGCTGCCGGCGCCGGCATCGACCACGCGGCCGACCACGATGTAGTCCTGGTTGAGCGCGCGCCAATCCGGGTAGCTGATCTCGCTGCCCTTGGTGGGCTTGGCCGCCATCTGCTCGACCGGCAGGCCGCGGAACTGGCCGGAACGGTTGAGGTCGTTGCGCACGACCTCGGCGACGTCGGTCTGCGGCGCGGCGCCGCTGCCCTGGTAGGGCATCGGCACGACCGCGATCGGCAGGGCCGAGGCGTTGCCGCCGACGATGTCGATCTCCAACCCTTGCTGTTGGGCTGCGGCGGCGAGGGGAAGCAGGAGAGCCAGCAGCGAGGCCAGCCAGCGCAGGGGTCGTTTCATCGGCACTCCGTGATCGGTCGACGCGGGTTGTTCAGGTTCGGCATTGTTAACGTTGGAGGGTGAACGTGGGCTCAAAAGCGGCGGTCAATTTACATTCCGGCCTTGCCGAATCGGCCCAACGGTCGCGATCGGTGCCCATTCCGGCTCATTCGGGACATGAATGGGGCTTCGGCAGCCCCGGATCGGACTCCGGCAGGTCGGCGGGCCGGCCCTGCCCTCGCCAGTGGATCAGCGCTCGCGCAGCCGTTTCCACCAACGCCGGGGCTTGGACACCACCGGGTCCTCGTCCTGGACCCGGAAGCTGAGCTGGATCTGCGGCCGGAACACCTGTTGATAGCCCTGGTAGGGCAGCGGCGAGGCCTGGCGCACGGCGGCGAGCAGGGACAGCCGCCCGGCCTCGTCCAGGCTGCAAGGCTCGATGACCTGCACCGACAACACCCGACCGCCCGGCGCCTGGCGCAGGTCCACGCTGCAACCGGCGTCGGCCGGCGTGGTGGCCGGCGGCGCCCATTGCTCGTCGATGGTGGCGCGCAGGACTTCGGCGTAACGCTGCTGGTTTTGCGCGACCCGGTCCGACTGGGCCAGGCCGGCCGCGGACAGCGTCGACAACGCGAAGCCGGCCAACAGCCTCAGGCGCATCGACGCTCCCCTCGCCGCGCCCACTCAGCGGTCCTGGGCTTTGAAGTTGAGATTGAGGTTGCGCTGGAACACCGACTCGAAACCCGCATACGGCAAGGGCTGGGCCTTGAGCACCGCGGCTTCGATCGAACGCCGGCCCTGCTCGTCGTAAGAGCACGGCTCGACCACCTCGACCGCGAGCACGTTGCCGCCGGGCGACTGACGGATGTTCAAGCGGCAGCCCGCACCGAGCGGCACGCTGTCGGGGCGGGTCCACTTCTCGACGATCGCGGCCTGCAGCGCGGCGGCGTACTTGGCCGCCAGGCCGGCGTCGACGCCCTGGTTGCCGGTGGTCGCCGGCGCCGTGGCGGCGGCGTTCTGGCTGGCCTTGGCGGCGCGCGCGTCGGCGATCTGCTGCAGCTTCTGTTCGCTCAGGCTTTGCTCGCGCTGCAGCTTGGCACGCTCGGCGCGGATCTTCTCCAACTGCTTGTCGCGTTCCAGTTGCTCGGCGGCCAGGCGCTTTTGCTGCTGCGCTTCTTCCTGGCGCTTCTGCTCGGTCAGGTCGACCTGTTCCTGGCGCGCCTTGGCTTCCTGGACCTTTTGTTCCTCGGCGCGGTTCGGCGTAGGCGTGTCGACGACCTGTTCCTGCGTGGTCGTGTCCGGCACCGGGATGAAGTCTTGCGGCGATTGCTGCTGCGGCGCGGTCGCGTCCTGCGGCTTGGGCTCGGGAATGGGCTGCGGCAAGGGCGAAGCGTCCTCCGGCTCGGGCAGCGGCAGCGGATCGACCGGCTCGGGGCGATTGCGCAGGGTGCGCTGCATCGCCGCCGAGAGATCGCTGACGTCGGTCAGTTCCGAGGACAGCGGCGAGCCCGCCGCAGACACCTGCGCGCTGTTCCAGTTCCAGAGCATGCTCAGGAAGATGGCCGCGACCAGCAGGCCGTGCAGAAGCACGGCCAGCATGATGGCTTGCGCGGTGTCGGCGCGGGTTTCCCTCATTTCTTCGCGCCCTTCTCGGGCTGGCTCATCAGGCCGACCTTCTCGACGCCGACATCCTTGAGGATGTTCATCACGTCCATCACCGGCTGATAGTTCGAGCGTCCGTCGGCGGCGATGTAGACCTGCAATTTTTCCTTGCCGTTCTGCTTGACCAGCGCGCCGACCTTGGTCGCCAGGGTTTCGCGGTTGACCGCTTCATTGCTGCCGGCCTTGACCGCAAGGAAGTAATTGCCCTGGGCGTCGACCTGGACCACCACCGGGTCCTGCTTGGTCTCGATCGATTTGAGGTTGGAATTGGGCAGGTCGACGTCGATGCCGAGGGTCAGCAGCGGCGCGGTGACCATGAAGATGATCAGCAGCACGAGCATCACGTCGATATAGGGAACGACGTTGATCTCGGCCTTGAGTTTGCGTTTGCGCGGGCGGCGGATGGCGGTGCCGGACATGGCGGAATTCCTCGTCGGTTACGCGTTGCGGTCGCGCTGGCCGTGGCGCAGCGGACGCGGGCGGTGCAGGCAGCGGTGCGGGCGGCCGTACAAGCGATGGGGCGCGAGCCGCATCACTCGTCCAGATGGGCCTGGCGCTGCAGGATCGAGGAGAACTCTTCGGAGAACGCGTCGTAACGCACGGCCAGGCGCTCCACGCCGGTGGCGAAACGGTTGTAGGCCCACACCGCCGGGATCGCCACGAACAGGCCCATCGCGGTGGCCAACAGCGCCTCGGAGATGCCCGGGGCGACGTCGGCGATGCCGACCTGCTTGGAGGCCGAGACCAGCGAATGCATGGTCACCATGATGCCGAACACGGTGCCGACCAGGCCGATGTAAGGCGAGGTCGAGCCGATGTTGGCGAGCAGTTCGAGGTTGTGTTCCAGGCCGTCGAGTTCGCGCGAGCCGGTCGCGCGCATCGCCCGCTGGGCGCCTTCGAGCTGGGCGCGGGCGTCGACGCCGCGGCGCTGGCGAATGCGGTTGAACTCGCGGAAACCGGCCTCGAAGATCGCCTCCAGGCCGCCCATGGCGCGGTTGCGCTCGGTGGTGCCGGCATACAGCTTGGACAGCTCGGCGCCGGACCAGAAGCGTTCTTCGAAATGATCGGCTTCGCTGCGTGCGCGGCGGATCACCTTCCATTTGCGGAAGATGATGATCCACGAGGTGATCGAGGCGATCACCAGCAGGGCCATGATGAACTGGACCGGGAGGCTGGCCTTGATCACCAGGTCCCAGAGATTGAAGCTGGCGGCTTCGCCGGCCGCGGCGGCGCCTTGGGTCACGGCCTGGACGGCTTCCTCCGGCAGGGCTTCCACGGTCGTGGCCAGAAGCGCGATCAGCGATGACGTCATGCTTGGTTCTCCGTAGCCCGGTACGCGGGCCTGTGGTGGGGCTGGGTGGTCCGTGGGGAGTAACGAACCGCCGGATGATTTGGGTTCAACGGTGACCTGGGCGCGGTGCCTGGGTTCAGCCGTCGCGGCCGGCCTGGACTTCCTGCGCCTGCAACTGCGCGAACAAGGCCGCGGGAATCGCGCAGGGACGCAGATGCTCGGCATCCACTGCGGCGACCCGGACTTCGGCGCTGATCAGCGTTTCCTCGCCGCGCCGCACGGTCTGCGCGAAGATCAGGCTGGCGCGGCGACAACGCCGCAGTTCCACCGTGACCTCCAGCGCATCGTCGAGCCGCGCCGGTTTGAGGAAACCGATCTGCATGCCCGCGACCACGAACAACAGCCCGTGATTGCGGCGCAAATCGTCCTGGCCGTAGCCCAGGGCACGCACCCATTCGGTCCGCGCGCGCTCCAGAAACGCCAGGTACTGAGCGTGATAGACCAGACCGCCAGCGTCGGTATCTTCCCAATAGACGCGTGTCGGCCAACTGAACACCGATTCAACCGCGCTCATGGCTCGGAGGCCTCTTCGAACAGCCCGGCCGTGTCGGCGCGGGGTTTCAGGCCCATATGGCGGTAGGCGCGCTGGGTCGCCATGCGGCCGCGCGCGGTGCGGATCAGATAGCCCTGCTGGATCAGGAAGGGCTCGATCACGTCCTCGAGCGTGCCGCGTTCCTCGCTGAGCGCGGCCGCCAGCGACTCGACCCCGACCGGGCCGCCGTCGAAGGATTCGATGATGGTGCGCAGCAGGCGCCGGTCGAGATCGTCGAAGCCTTCCGGATCGACCTTGAGCATGGCCATGGCGGCATCGGCGGTCTGCAGATCGATGTTGCCGCCGGCGCGCACCTGGGCGAAATCGCGCACCCGCCGCAGCAGGCGGTTGGCGATGCGCGGGGTGCCGCGCGAACGGCGGGCGATTTCCGCCGCGCCCTCGGGGGCGCAGGAAATGCCGAGAATCTGCGCCGAGCGGCGCACGATCCGGGTCAGGTCCTCGGTGTTGTAGAACTCCAGGCGCTGGACGATGCCGAAGCGGTCGCGCAGCGGCGCGGTCAGCAGGCCGGCGCGGGTGGTCGCGCCGATCAGGGTGAACGGCGGCAGGTCGAGCTTGATCGAGCGCGCGGCCGGGCCTTCGCCGATCATGATGTCGATCTGGTAGTCCTCCATCGCCGGATACAGCACTTCCTCGACCACGGGCGAGAGGCGGTGGATCTCGTCGACGAAGAGCACGTCGTGCGGCTGCAGATTGGTCAGCAGGGCGGCCAGATCGCCGGCCTTCTCGATCACCGGACCCGAGGTCTGGCGCAGATTGACCCCGAGCTCGTTGGCGATGACGTGGCTGAGGGTGGTCTTGCCCAGGCCCGGCGGGCCGAAGATCAGCACGTGATCGAGGGCCTCGCCGCGGTGCTTGGCGGCCTCGATGTAGATCTTGAGCTGCTCGCGCACCGGCTGCTGGCCGAGGTACTCGTCCAGGCGCTTGGGCCGGATCGAGGCCTCGATGGCGTCGTCTTCACGGGTCGAGGAGGCAGCGATGATGCGGTCTTCGGTCATGCCGCTATGTTCGCATGGGACGGCGCGCGGGCGCAGGGCGGAAAGTACCGGGGTTTACCCATCGCGGGCCGTTGGGGCATGTAGGCGGGCTGGTCAGCCTGCCGCGGGAACCGGTTGCCGCGCGAATGCGGACAGTCGGGAGCCGTGAGACAGATCGCCCCCTTTGGCAAAGGGGGATGGCGGCCGGCGCTATGCGGCGAAACGAAGACGCCGGGGCGCCGGGGGATTTGCTGTGGCTGCGGCTAAAAGCAAATCCCCCTGCCCTCCCCTTTTCCAAAGGGGGAACCGCAAAGGCGGAAGCAAGAGGCGGAGAGATAGTGGCGCGTTGATGCTCAACAACGACGGGCAATCAAATTGCTGTGCGGCCGCTGAAGTTCGGGAGATGGGAGAGAATTCGCCCCCTTTGGCAAAGGGGGCTGGCGGCCGGTGCCGTAGGGCGAAGCGAGGACGTCGGGGCGCCGGGGGATTTGCTGTGGGTGGCGCTAAAGGCAAATCCCCCCTCCCCCCTTTTTTTCAAAGGGGGGAACAGCACGGCGAATGTGGGCGGCGGGCGGCAGACGCTGGAAGCACAGAAGCTGGAAGACCGGCAAGCTCAGAAGCAGAAACGCGCGCCTTAAGCGAAATGCACGTCATAACGGTCGTGCACTTCGGCCAGCGCCTCGGCGTCGACTTCGCCGCGCATGATGCTCGGCAGCATGCGGAAGTAATCGAAACGGTCGATGCCGGGGGTCAGGGTGATGAATACGTCGGCGACCTGGCCGGGGGCAGCGCCGAAGGAATGCACGACGCCGGGCGGGATTACGGCATAGCCGCCTTTTTCGACGGTTACGGTCTCGCCGTCGATGAGCATCTCAAGCGCGCCGTCGAGCACGTAAAACGCTTCGCTCGAACGTTTGTGGTGATGCGGCTTGGCGCCGGCAGCGCCGACTTCGAGGCGCAGCCGGTTGGCGCCGAGTGCGCCGCAGCAGTCGCTGGCGTCGGCCAACAGCCACAGCTGGGTGCTGTTGCCCTGCAGGGTTTCGGCATCTTGCTGCCGGATCACGAAAGCGCGGGAGCGGGTCATCGTGGAACCTCGTCGTCGGAAAGTGCGACGAGGCTAGGCGCGACCGGTACGAAGCGGCAATCCGGCGCCGATGGAACGATTTTTCCCGAATTTCCCGCGCGCACCAGTGTGTTGCAGCGGCGCTGTTGCGCCGGCTGGAACTCGGGCTTCGCAGCCGGCCGAACGGTGGCGGCGCCCTCGCCTCGGACTTCGGATTCGCCAAGCCGCAGCACCGCTGCGGCTGTTCCAATGCGAACCCCAGCCGCGCAGCGAGGCGACTAGATCTCCACCTGGGCGCCGAGTTCGACCAGGCGGTTGCCGGGAATGCGGAAGAAGCCGGTCGCCGGCGCCGCGTTGCGGTGCATGAAGGCGAACAGGCGGTCGCGCCAGATCGGCATGCCGCGGTGACGGCTGGCGACCACGGTCTCGCGGCTGGCGAAGTAGGTCGTGTCCATCGGGTCGAAATAGATGCCGCCGGCATCGCAGGAGCGCATCAGCGCCAGCGGCACGTCGGGCACTTCCATGAAGCCGAAACGGATCAGCACGCGATAGAAGTCGTTGCCGATCGCCTCGATCTTCAGGCGCTTCTCGCGCGGCGCATACGGAATACCCAGCGTTTCCACGGTCAGGAACACGTTGCGCTCGTGCAGCACCTTGTTGTGCTTGAGGTTGTGCAGCAAGGCATGCGGCACCACGCCCTTGTCGGCGGTCATGAAGATCGCCGTACCGGGCACGCGCACCGGCGGCGCCAGCATCAGGCCGGGCAGGAAGCTGCCGAGTTGGATGCCTTCCTTGCGCACTTCCTCGTGCAGCAATTCGCGGCCGCGGCGCCAGGTGCGCAGCAGGGTGAACACGACCAGGCCCAGCACGACCGGGAACCAGGCGCCCTGGAAGAACTTGGCGCCGTTGGCGATGACGAAGCCGAGGTCGACGACGAAGAACACCACGCACAGCGGCAACACCCACGTGCGCCAGCGCGGCCACAGCGAGCGCGCGACCAGGGCCAGCAGCAGGGTGTCGATCAACATCGTCGCCGAGACCGAGATGCCGTACGCGGTCGCCAGCGCGGTCGAGCTGCGGAAGGCCAGCACCACGGTGATGACGGTGATCGCGAGGATCCAGTTGATGTACGGCACGTAGATCTGGCCGATGGTGTCGCTGGAGGTGTGCTTGATCTGCATGCGCGGGATGTAGCCCAGCTGCATGGCCTGGCGCGCGACCGAATAGGCGCCGGTGATGACGGCCTGCGAGGCGATCACCGCCGCCATCGTCGCCAGCACGATCATCGGGTACAGGCCCCATGACGGCACCGCCTCGAAGAAGGGGTTCTTGACCGCTTCGGGATGCTGCAGCACGAACGCGCCCTGGCCGAGGTAGTTCAGCATCAGGCAGGGCAACACCATGGTGTACCAGGCGTAACGGATCGGTCGCGCGCCGAAGTGGCCCATGTCGGCGTACAGCGCTTCGCCGCCGGTGACGGCCAGCACCACCGCGCCGAGGATCAGCACCGAATGCGAACCGTGCTCGACGAAGAAGCGCACGCCCCAGCGCGGGTCCAGCGCCTTGAACACCTCAGGCGCCTGGACGATGTTGTAGATGCCGATGGCGGCGAGCGAGACGAACCACAGCATGGTGATCGGCCCGAATACCTTGCCGACCTTCTCGGTGCCGAAGCGCTGGGCCAGGAACACCATCACCAGGATCACCACGGTGATCGGCACGATGAAGCGATGCAGGCCGGGCGCGGCGACCTCCAGGCCCTCGACCGCGCCGAGCACCGAGATCGCCGGGGTGATGACGCTGTCGCCGAAGAACAGCGAAGCGCCGAAGATGCCCAGGATGCCCACGACATAGGCCGAGCGCCCGCCCTTGGCCAGGGTGCGCTGGGCCAGGGTCATGAGCGCCATGATCCCGCCCTCGCCCTCGTTGTCGGCGCGCATGATGATGGTCACGTACTTCAGGGTGACCACGATCATCAACGCCCAGAACACCAGCGACAGGATGCCGAGCACCGTGTCGTGGTTGCCGGTCAGGCCGAAATGCGGCGAAAACGCCTCTTTCAGCGTGTACAGCGGGCTGGTGCCGATGTCGCCGAAAACCACCCCGATCGCACCGACGACCAACCCGGGCAGCCCCTTCTTGGGGCCGTGGGGGTGCGAGCCGTGGGCGTGAGCGTCCTTGCCTGGCGTGGAGGGAACAGTGGAGGACATATCGCGTGGTTCCGTGGCGGTAACCCGCCTTGGCTCAACGAAGCGCGGACTTTAGCGCTTTGCGGATGATGGCGGCTGCATCGTCGCCGGCGGCGGTGGCCTCGCGCGCCATGCGCGCGGCCTCGGCCGGTTTGTAGCCCAGTTGCTGCAGGGCGATGGTGGCTTCGCTCTGCGGATCGGCGGGAATCCCGCTGGAGCCGAGGGTGGGCGCGCCGAGACCGGCGAGGTCGGCGGCGCGGTCGCGCAGCTCGACGACCATGCGCTCGGCGGTCTTCTTGCCGATGCCGGGGATGCGGGTCAGCGCGGTGACGTCGCCGGTCTGGACCAGGCGCGCGAATTCCTCGACCGGCACGCCCGACAGCACCGCCAGGGCGATCTTGGCGCCGATGCCGCTGACCCGCTGCACGTCGCGGAACAAGCGCCGTTCGGCCTCGCGCAGGAAGCCGTACAGCGAGACGCTGTCTTCCTTCTGCGCATAGTGTGTGAACAAGGACACTTCGCGGCCGAGCTCGGGCAGGTCGTAGAACGTGCTCATGGGCGCTTCGAGCTCGTAACCGACGCCGTTGACGTCCACGATCAGCCACGGCGGCTGCTTGTGGATCAGGGTGCCTCTGAGACGACCGATCACTGTGGAACTCCAGATACGGCTGGCGACGCGCGCCGGCGGACCGGCCGGGCGCGAAGCGGGCTGTGACGATACGAAGACGGCGAGTCAGACGGAACGCGGTGGCGCACGCAGGTCCCTACCCCGCACGCCGCCGGGCCTGTGGAGCGGGCCGGGTTCACGCCCCGCGCCTGCGCAACTGGTGGGTGGCGATGCCGGTTCGCCGCGCCGTGGCACTCATGTGGGCATGGGTCAGCGCCACCGCAAGCGCGTCGGCGGCGTCGGCCTGCAGCTTCACTTCGGGAAGATTCAGCAACAGCCGCACCATGTGCTGGACCTGCTGCTTGTCGGCCGCGCCGCGGCCCACCAGCGACTGCTTGATCAAGCGCGGCGCGTACTCGCTGATGGCGATGCGCCGGCGCACCACGGTGGCCAGGGCGGCGCCGCGGGCATGGCCGAGCTTCAGCGCCGAGGTCGCCGATTTGTCCATGAAGACGGTTTCGATCGCGACCTGGTCGGGCCGGTACTCGTCGAGCACCGCCTCCAGGCCTTCGCACAGCAGGCCCAGGCGCGAAGGGAAATCCTCGGCATCGAGCAGCTTGAGCGCCTGCGCATGCACGTACACGCAGCGTCCGTCGGCCGCGACGTCGATCACGCCCAGGCCGGTCCGCTGCGAACCGGGGTCGATTCCTAAGATTCTGGTCACGGCGACAGCTTACGCGTTATGCGTAAGCGTCCTCGTCCAGATCGGCGTTCGAGTAGACGTTCTGGACGTCGTCGAGGTCTTCCAGCCAGTTCAGCAGCTTGACCACCTGCTGGGCGGTCTCGCCGGTCACGGCGATGTTGTTGTCGGCGCGCAGGGTGACCTCGGCCTGGCCGGCGACCAGGCCGGCGGCGTCCATCGCGGCCTTGACCTGGGCGAAGGCCTCGGCGCCGGTCAGCACGTCGATCGAGCCGTCTTCCGGGTAGACCACCACGTCGTCGGCACCGGCTTCGATCGCCACTTCGGTGATGCGCTCTTCGTCGGCGCCGGCTTCGAACCACAGCACGCCGCGCTTGGCGAACATGAAGGACACCGAGCCGTCGGTGCCGAGGTTGCCGCCGAACTTGCCGAAGGCGTGGCGCACGTCGGCGACGGTGCGGACCTTGTTGTCGGTGAGGCAGTCGACGATCACCGCCACGCCGCCCGGGGCATAGCCCTCGTAGCGGATTTCCTCGTACTCCACGCCTTCCAGCGCACCGGTCGCCTTCTTGATCGCGCGCTCGATGACGTCCTTGGTCATGTTCGCCGACAAGCCCTTGTCGATGGCGCTGCGCAGGCGCGGATTGCTGTTGGGATCGCCGCCGCCCGAACGCGCCGCCACGCTGATCTCGCGGATGATCTTGGTGAAGATCTTGCCGCGCCGCGCATCCTCGGCGTTCTTGCGAGCCTCAATCGACGGACCTCTACCCATGGCAATAACCGGACGTGTTGTCTGAACAAGCCGGCGATTTTACTCGATCGTGCCCGCCCACCGGCGGTTTGCAGGAGATTCGTCGCCGATCCGGGTCGGTTCGGCCGGTATCCGGCTCAGTCGCCGAAGCGGCCGCGACGGAAGAAGGCCTCGGCCAGACGCGCGGCCTGCGCCGAGAACAGCAGGCCGCTGTGGCTGGCATCGATGACCGCATGGTCGCTCAAGCCTGGGAGGCGGGTCTCGGCGACCGCCACCGTGCCGTCGCTTTCGCCCTCGAAACGGCCGAAGAAACGCCCCAGGCCGTGCGGAGTGCGACCGGCGATCAGGCCGACCTGGGCCGCGCCCTGCCAGGGCGGGCAGCCGCGCTGCAACACCTCGGCCGCGCGACCGAGCACGGCCGCGCTCCAGGCCTTGCGGGCCAGGCCGCCGGCGGCGGCGCTGCCGCACAAGGGCGTGCCCAGGCAGACCACGCGTCGCACCGGCAGGTGCGGGTGCTCGCGCAAGGCCCCCAGCACGATCAGGCCGCCGAGGCTGTGGGCCAGGACATGGCAGGGCTCGTCGAGGCGTTCGACCAGGCGCGCGATCGAGGCTTCCGGACCGGCGCCGGCACCGGCATAAGCGAAAACTTCGGGCTCGTAGCCGGCCGCGGCCAGGCGTGCGCCCAGCCAGCCCATCGAGGCCCCGGGCATCCAGATGCCGTGCAGCAACAACACCCGGCGCGGACCGCGCGGCTTGGCGGTGGGCTTGCGGGGGTCCGTGTCGGCGCGGCTGTCCATGCCGCGAATATGGCTGTCGCCGGCGGCGAATCCAAGCATCGGGCGATCGCCGCGAAGATCGGGGCCGGACGTCGTTCAGCGATGCCGCCGCGCAACCGCGAGGGCTGCGCGACGGCATCGGGTCGATCAGCAGCGGTGCAGAGTCAGGCCGGTCGGTGCGCCCGAGGTGCCCCAGGTTTGCACCGAGCCGTCGCATTCGATACGGCCGCCGCCGATGGCATTGCCGCTGCTGTCATAGCGGGTCCACTCGGCCCATTCGACGCCGAGGATCGGGTAGCGCGCGAACGCCGAGCCCGCCACCGCCACCAGTCCCAACAACAACGCTGCCGTGAAAATCGCTTTCCGGGTACGAAGCATCTGACCTCTCCTTGTGTGTGCCGCGGACTGCATGTCCGCCTTCGCAGGCTAAGCCAGAGCGCCACCACGAATGTTCACCGGAGGCCGCCGGGCATCACAGTTCGAGCATGCCGGCGCCAGCCGATCCGTGCGCTGCGTCGACTGCAGGTGCGACGAACTGTTAGCAATTGAAACCAGTCAATACAAATCCAAACATATCCAATATCGAAACCGCGACCGATCTCAACAAAGTCGAAGATAAAAACATGATCGCGGCCAGAGTGTGACGGCGAGCTAATCCTGTGCGTCTTCACAGCCCCCAGGATTCGCCGCACCTCCCCCCCGCTCTCGGAAGCCGGTATGACCCTGCGGCACCCCGCTTTGCCCGTCGTCAATGTCTTGGCATCGGCGTTGCTCGCCGCGGTCGCGATGTTTCCTGCAGCGCCCGCATCCGCAGGCGAGCTGCGCCCCAGCCAGAGCAACAACGATCTGTCCAACCCGCATCGCGGCTTCCTGCTTTGGGGTAGCACCGTCGCCGCCGACGGCGGTCTGCCCGACAACCACTACGGCGCGTCCATCTATCAGATCTACGTCCCCTGGCGCGAAATCGAAAGCGCCGACGAACAGTTCGACTGGGACAAGTTCGAAACGAACCACCTGAAACCGATCCTCGACGAAAACCCCAACGCCACCTTCGTGTTGCGTCCGGTCGCCGACTATCCCGACAGCGTGGCCAACAACATCGGCCACTTCTACCGGAACGAAGCCGAGCCGCTGCGCGCGTATCCGAAGTTCCTCGAACTGGCGCCGGTCAGCATCCAGTTCCACAACTACAGCCAGACCCAGTGCGACGACGTCGGCCCCGGCCGCGCGCCGATCTACAACACTCCGGCGATGCGCCAGCAACTGGTGCAGTTCGTGCAGGCGTTCGGACGCCGCTACGACGGCGATCCGCGCATCACCGCGGTGCACGTCGGCCTGCTCGGTTTCTGGGGCGAGTGGCACACCGCCGGCTGCGACAGTTGGGAACCCGATGCGACCACCCGCAGCGCGGTGCGCGATGCCTACGCCGCGGCGTTCCAGCAAACGCCGGTGCACAGCCGCTACGCGCGCCAGTCCGATGTCGGCGGCACGAACTTCGGTTTCAGCGAGGACTACTTCCCGTCGTTCACCGCGATGTGCAACAAGTTCGCCACCAAGTTGCCCGAGTGCGACGACAGCGGCTGGCACAACCTGGAGTGGGGCTTCCGCAACGATGCCACCGCTGCGCGCAGCAACTGGAAGTTCAACCCGATCGGCGGCGAAAGCCCGAACAGCGGTCAGAAGGCGACCTGGACCGGACGCACCAACGACATCCTGACCCTGCTGCGCGAGTATCACTTCACCTGGCTCGGCCCGGCCGGCCAGCACGAGGTCAATCCGTCGGGCAAGCCCTCGACGTTCAAGGCCAACATGCTCAAGGTCAAGCGCGCGCTCGGCTACGAGTTCACCGTGCGCCAGGTCAACTGGCCCGACGCCATGCAGGCCGGCGCCGCCATCCCGGTCAAGCTGAGCGTCGAGAACACCGGTTCGGCACCGCTGTATCAGGTCTACCAGACCGAACTGCACTGGGTCGATGCCGGCGGCACGACCCGCGCCAAGGCCGCGTTCGACTATCCCTTGAACGCCTTGATGCCGAACACCGTACCGGCGCTCGTCGACGCCACCGCGCAGGTGCCGGCCACGCTCGCACCGGGCAGCTATTCGCTGCGTCTGGCGATCGCCGACAGCTGGCCCGGCCGGCCGGCGATCAAGCCGCAGAACACCGGCCGCGACGCCTCCGGCCGATTGAGCTTGGGGACGGTGACCGTCGCCGCGGCGGCGGTCGACCTTTGAACGAGCGGGCCGGCGTTCTTCCCCGGGGCGCCGGCCCGCCCTTCATCGACCTGCCGCGAAGACGTTCACGCCCGGAGTCCGGAACGGATCCGGCCCCGCTCACATAAGCGCGCGAGCGCCCGCGCTCCATACGCCTGCGCCCGCGCGATCCGCGGGCGCAGTCACGTTCGCGGCCCCTGCCTGCCCCTAGATTCCCCGACGCCCATCGGGGCCAATCACCAGGGAGTCGGTATGAAACGATCGTCATGGTTCCTGGCGTTGAGCGTCGCGCTCGCGCCCTGCCTCGCCGCGCACGCGGCGCCGCCGCGAGTCACCCAAGGCCTGGTCGGCGAATGGCATCTGGAGTTGTCCGGCAACACCGCCTACGACACCAGCGGCTTCGGCCGCAACGGCCTGGTCGTGGGCGGCGCCGCGTCGAGCTACGGCTGGCTCAACGCCGGCGCCGACTTCAGCGCCGGCAAGTACGTCGAAGTGCCCAATTCGTCGAACCTCAACTTCGGCAACGGCAGCTTCACCCTCGCCGCGTGGGTGCGCATGGCCAACCCGGGCTCGTCGATCGTCAAGACCCTGATCGAGAACCGCGCCAGCGGCGTCGGCCGCGGCTATTCGTTCGGCGTCGACCAGGGCCGCAACGTGCTGCTGCAACTCAACGACGGCAGCACCTGGGCCAACTATGTCTCCGACGGCAGCCTGGCGTTGGCGGCGAACCGTTGGCACCACATCGCCGCGGTGGTCAACCGCAGCACCGCGCCGAACACGATTTCGTTCTACATCGACGGCCGCCGCACCACCGCCCAGCCGACCCCGATCGCAGCCAACATCGACAACGGCGACCGGCCGTTCCTGATCGGCGGCCACAAGGACATCGCGTCCTATCGTTTCAGCGACCGCGCCGACGAAGTGCTGGTCTACAACCGCGCGATCCCGGCCGACGCCAGCGGCGGCCTCGGCGACCTGATGGCGCCGGGCCGGACCACGTTCCAGCCGGGCTACTGGAACGACGACGCCACCCGCAAGCGTTACAACAACTGCTACAACTACGCCAACAACAAGACCACCAACACCTTCGCCCAACCCGGCCGCGCCGCCGGCTCGATGTACAGCTCGATCAGTTGCGCCGCCGTGCACGCGGCCGCCGTGCGCGACGGCCTGGAACCGATCACCGACATCAACGCCTCCAGCTACAAGAACATCGTCGCCCTGGTAGCCGGGACCGATTACGACTACCACTGGTACCGCCGCGACGCCAACGGTAAATGGACCCACAAGCCCGGCCAGACCTCCGCCACCAACCGCGACAATTCCGGCAACGAGATCACCGACCCGCGCACCGCCAACCGCGGCGCATACACCGATTTCTGCGGTTTCTTCCGGGTCTGGTCCGACAGCGTGGAGGGCACCGGCCATGAACAAGTCAACTAAGCCTGCGCCCACCCGGGGAACCGCCATGACCAAGCTTTCGCTGAAATCCCTGCTGACCGGCCTGGCCCTGCTGGCCGCGCCGGCCTTCGCCCTCGCCGCCGAAGCACCGGGCCTGCAGATCACCTACCTGGTGTATTCGGGCCGGCCGAACCCGGTGGTGATGGTCACCGACCCGGCCGCCCTGCGCGCGATCGAGACCCGCCTCGCCGACGCCCTCGCCGCCCCGGCAAAAACCGGCGCCGCGGCCGAACCGGTGCTCGGCTACAACGGCATCCTGCTCGAACACGTCGGCGGCTCGTCGGCCAAGGCCAAGCCGCAGCCGCTGCTGATCAAGGGCCAACAACTGCGCATCGACACCGCCCCGGCCACGGCGATGAAGGCCGCGACCGCAACCACCCGCAGCTCGGCCGCCGCCGGCGACCTGGAAACGATGCTGCTCAAGCTCGGCCAGAAACAGGGTGCGCTGGATGCGACCACCTTGAACGTGTTGCTCGACCAGCGCTGAGAACCTGCGCTGCACCGATACGGCCTTTCCCGCAATGGCGGGGGAGGCCGTTTTTCTTTGGTGGGGATCGTCGCTGAGCGAATGCCGGTTCGAACAAGGCGTCGGCGCGGCAAGAGCCCCTCGTGAGGGCATGCTTCTTCGATGGATGACGTCGGTGCTGCTGTCTCTGCGCATCCCGTGATCGCGGCTCGCGCCGCTCCTACCCTCAAAGCAAAGGCCGCAGCTTGCCGTTGCCGTTGCCGTTGCCGTTGCCGTTGCCGTGATGAGCTTGGCGCAGCACCGAATTCACGAGAACACCTGGAGACCCGGAGGGCGCCGCACAGGACGTGCGGCGTTTTTCGATAGGACAAGGATGTCCTATCGAAAAATCCCGGCG
>NZ_JBQEOE010000056.1:0-24199 GCF_052045105.1 Lysobacter sp. 22409
ATAAGACGTCCCTGTCTTATCGCGGCATTCCATTTAACAGCCGGGCGCACGTCCTGTGCGCCGCCCTCCGGGTCTCCACTAGACCGGCAAAGCAGCAAAGCAGATCAAAATCTCGGCAACGGCAACGGCAACGGCAATCGGCGTGCGCCGCCGATCACTTCCCGGCCGGCGGCTCCAACCGCAACAACTTGCCCTCGTTCTCGTCGGTCAACACATACACCTTCCCATCCGCCGACACCCGCACATCGCGGATGCGCCAGTCGAGTTCCTTGAGCAGACGCTCTTCCTTGACGATCTTATCGCCGTCCAGGCTCAGGCGGATCAGGCTACCGTCGGCCAGGGCGCCCAGGAACAGGCTGTCGTTCCACGGCGAGCCGGCATGGCCGGTGTAGAAGGCCATGCCCGACAGGGCCGGGGATTTTTCCCAGACGTGGTAGGGCGATTCCAGGCCGGGTTTCTCTTTACCTTCGGCTTCGGAAATCTTCAGCCCGCTGTAGTCGATGCCGTGGGTGATCAGCGGCCAGCCGTAATTCTTGCCGGGCTGCGGCAGGTTGATCTCGTCGCCGCCGCGCGGGCCGTGCTCGGCTTCCCAGACGGTGCCGGTGCGCGGGTCGACAGCCAACGACTGCATATTGCGGTGGCCGTAGCTCCAGATCTCCGGGCGCGCGTCCTGGCGGCCGACGAAGGGGTTGTCCTCGGGCACGCTGCCGTCGAGGTTCAGGCGCACCAATTTGCCTTGCAGCTTGTCGAGCTCCTGCGAGGCCATGCGCTGTTGGCGCTCGCCCTGGGTGATGAAGATATGTCCCTGCTTGTCGAAGGCCAGGCGCGAGCCGAAGTGATTCGGGCCGACCAGCTTGGGCTGCTGTTGGTAGATCACCTTGACGTCGGCCAAGGCCGCGTCGCCGAGCGTCGCCGAGGCCACCGCGGTGCCGGCGCTGCCGTTGTCGCCGGGCTCGGCATAGCTGAGGTAGATGCGCTGGCTGCTGGCGAAGTCGGGCGACAGCACGACATCGAGCAGGCCGCCCTGGCCTTCGGCCCAGACCGCCGGCACGCCCGCGATCGGCGCCGAGATCGCACCGTCGGCGGCGATCCGGCGCAGACGGCCGGGGCGTTCGGTGACCAGGAAGCCGCCGTCGGGCAACAGCGCGACGGCCCAGGGGTGTTCGAGCCCGGAGGCGATCTCGGTGACGCGCAGCTCGCCGAGTTCGCTCTTGACCTGGTGGGTGGCTTGTTGTGCCGGCGCCGCCTTGGCGGTCGCCGCTTCGGCCTCCTGGTTGCGCTGGCAGGCCGCCAGGCTCAGCAGCAGGGCGAGGGAAAGGACGCTGCGATGAAAAATCGGGGTCATGTGCGCTCCTGGATCGTGAGGTCGCGAGCGAAGTGCGCTCGGCAACGGCGCAGTCACCATAGCCGCCGCTCCGCACTGGGACAACGAGGCGCCGGTACAGTTCCGCCCGGCGGGTATCCGCTGCCGGCTCAGCGATAGCCGGCGGCTTGCAGCTCGAACAGCTCGGCGTAGCGTCCGCCCTGGGCGAGCAGTTCTACATGGGTTCCGCTGGCTTCCAGGCGGCCCTCGGCCAGCACCAGGATACGGTCGGCCATGCGTACGCTCGAGAAACGGTGCGAGATCAGCACCGCGGTCTTTTCCGCCGACAGTTCCTTGAAGCGCTGGAACACCTCGAACTCCGAGCGCGCATCCAGGGCCGCGGTCGGTTCGTCGAGGATCATCACCTGCGCATCGCGCATGTAGGCGCGCGCGATCGCGATCTTCTGCCATTGCCCGCCGGACAGGTCGACGCCGGTCTTGAAGCGGCGGCCGATCAACTGGTCGTAGCCGCGCGGCAGGTTCTCGATGACTTCGTCGGCCATGCCGCGCCGCGCCGCTTCGCGGATGCGCGCAGCGTCGCCCATCGCATCGATCTGGCCGACGCTGATGTTCTCGCCGGCAGTCAGGTGATAACGGACGAAGTCCTGGAAGATCACTCCGGTGTTGGCGCGCAGATCGTCGAGGTCGTAATCGCGCAGGTCGCGGCCGTCGAGCAGGATGCGGCCTTCGTCGGGGTCGTACAGGCGTGCCAACAATTTCACCAAGGTGGTCTTGCCGGCGCCGTTCTCGCCGACCAAGGCCAACACTTCGCCGGCGCGCAGTTCGAAGTCGAGCCCGCGCAGCGCCCACTGCTCGGCGTCGGGATAACGAAAGCCGACGTTCTCGAACACGAAGCCCTGGCGGATCGGCTTCGGGATCGCGAGCGGGTCGGCCGGCGAGACGATCTCCGGCTTGATCTCGAAGAACGAGAACAGGTCTTCCAGGTACAAGGCTTGTCCGGCGACTTGCGAGAAGCCGATCAGCAATCCTTCGAGCAACTGGCGCAGGCGCAGGAAGCTGCCGGCGAGGAAGGTCAGGTCGCCGATGCTGAAATCGCCGCGCACCGTGCGCCAGGCGATGTAGCCGTAGGCGATGTAGTAACCCAGGGTGCCGAGCCCGGCCAGCACCGTGCCCCACAGCGCGCGGCGGCGGGCGAGGGCGCGGTTGGCTTTGAAAAACTTGCCGGCCAGCTCGCGGTACTTCGCGATCAGGAAGCGATGAAGATTGAAGATCTTCACTTCCTTGGCGGTTTCGACACTGGCGCCCATCTGGCGCACGTACTCGAGCTGGCGCCGCTCCGGCGTCCAGGCGAAGTTGAGCGAGTAACCCAGGGCGTTGAAGTGCGCCTCGCCGATGAAGGCCGGAATCAGGGCGACCGCGAGCAGCAGGATCAGCCACGGCGCATAGACCAACAGGCCGATGGCGAAACTCACCACCGTGATGGTGTCCTGGACCTGGCCGAACAACTGGCTCATCAGGTTTATGCGACCCATGGTCTGGCGGCGCGCGCGATCGAGCTTGTCCTGCAGGTCGGGGTCTTCGAAGTCTTCGAGGTCGAGGGTGGCCGCGTGCTCCATCAGGCGCACGCTGGTGGCGTTGGTGAACAGCTCCGACAGCAGCGCATCGCCGTAGGCGACGATGCGCCCGAGCAGGTCGGAGCCGATCGCCAGGCCGAATTCGAGCGCGAGCAAGCTCAGCAAGGTGTTCAAGTGGCCGCTGGCCCAGGCCGATGACAGCGAATCGAAGCCGGGGTGGGCGGCGACCAGGCGCACCGCCTCGTCGATGATCAGCTTGCCGACGTACAGGGTGAGCACCGGCAACAGGGCACGGACTAGGCGCAGGCCCAGGGTAATCAGGGTCAGTGCCGGGCTGGTCGCCCAGATCTGCTTGAGGAAGGGGCGCAGATTGCGCAAGGCGTCGAAACGTTCGCGCAGACTGGGCTTGCCGCCGTCGGCCTGCGCCTGGCGGGGCGACGGGCTCGCATCACTGGATGTGCTCATGCGGCGATTGTGCCCAAGAACGGGGCCGCCGGTATGTGGCGTGGTCGGCGATCGAGGCCGCGGCGCCCGGATCGCTTCGTGCAGGGCTGAGGCGGGGGCGGTCGCGACGCGATCGCTGCGACGAGCGCGCGGCTCAGGCCGCGGCCATCGCTTCCACTTCCAGTTTCCAGCGCGGGTCGAGCAGGCGGCAGCAGACCACGGTCGAGGACGGGCGGTGTCCGTCGAGGTATTTGAGGCGCAACTGCACGTTGGCCTCGTCGTCGGCGGGGTCGGCCAGGTAGGTGCGCAACGAAATCAGGTGGCGATAATCCATGCCCGCCGCGCGCAGCAGCACACCCATGTGGCGCCATATCAGCTCGCCTTGCTCCTCGAAGGACTCGGGCAAGGTGACGCCATCGGCGAGATAGCCGTTGAGCCCGCTGATGACCAGCAGGCGCGCGTCGCCGCGGACTTCGGTGGCGTGGCTGTAGCCGCGATAGGGCGGAAACAGTTCGGGCGGGTTGTGGCTGATGACGGGCATGGGCACTCCGGGCAGGCGCCGCCGGGCGGCTGCGGCTCAGTCGGGTTTGAATACGGGGCGGAAGAAGCTGCGCTCGTAGCTGACGATGAAGCGCTTTTCCTGCGCATAGGCGAAGGCGGCCTGGCAGTCCGGGTCGTCGAAGGAGCGCGTGCGGTAATCCTCGTACGCGGCCAGGCTGGGGAACGAGAACATCGCCAGGGCGACGTTGCTGGTGCCCTCGGAGGGCATGAAGTAGCCATGGTGCTGGCCGCCGAATTTCTCGACCAGGGGAATCCAGAGCTTGCCGTAATGCTCGAACTCGGCGAGTTGGTAAGGGTCGATGACGTAGCGCAGATAGCAGGTGATCACGGGCGAGGGTTCCAGGGCGAATGCAGGCGGGCAATGTAGCCTGAGGCCGCGTCGGTTTCAGCGGCGGCGCGGCGGAGCCGCGATGCAGGTCGCACTGCCTCGCTCGGAGCGCTCGCTCAGAGTGTCTGCGCCAACCTGAAGATCGGCAGATACATCGCGATGACCGCCAGCGCGCCGGCGCCGATGCCGGCGATGCCGCCGAACAACAACGCGACCAGATCGCGGCGCCGCTTCGGCCACAGCATCCACAGCGCCAATACCAGCACCGGCAGCGGGCACAGCAGCCAGGGATAGTCGATCAGGGTCTGGGTGAGCAGCGGCAGATCCATGCCGAAGACTGCGAACACCGACTCGAACCGCGGCACCAGCAGCAAGGGGCTGACGCCGCCGAGCCCGGAAAGCGCCAGGCCGATGATCAGCAGGGCCGGGTTGAAGTGGGCCGGTGCTTGCGGTGCCGGCGAGGGTTGCGAGGGCGAATGGGGCACGAGGGACCAGGGAGGCGGCCAGAACAGCCGCCAGCTTAGTCGCACAAGGCGGCCAGGATGGACGCCGGTCTTGCGGCGTCAGTGCGGCCAGGATGGACGCCGGCTTTACCGCGTCCTCGGCGCCCGGCCCGTCCGCGCAAGGGCCCCGGCCGGGCCGGAAGGGTAGAATGGCGGTCCCCACCGCCAGCCTACGCCCGCCGTGACCGCCTCCCAGTCCCATGCCGTTTCCGCCGTGAGCGGACCCGTCGTCATCCGCCAGGACGACCTGATCCAGTCCGTCGCCGATGCGCTCCAGTACATCAGCTACTACCACCCGGTCGATTACATCAAGAACCTCGCCGCCGCCTACGAGCGCGAGGAAAGCACCGCGGCCAAGGATGCGATCGCGCAGATCCTGATCAATTCGCGCATGTGCGCCGAAGGCCACCGGCCGATTTGCCAGGACACCGGCATCGTCACCGTGTTCCTCGAGATCGGCATGGACGTGCGCTGGGACGGTGCGACCATGGGCGTGGAGGACATGGTCAACGAAGGCGTGCGCCGCGCCTACAACCACCCCGACAACAAGTTGCGCGCGAGCGTGCTCGCCGACCCGGCCGGCAAGCGCAGCAACACCCGCGACAACACGCCGGCGGTGGTCAACGTCAAGGTCGTGCCGGGCAACACCGTCGAGGTGATCGTCGCGGCGAAGGGCGGCGGTTCCGAGGCCAAGTCCAAGTTCGCCATGCTCAACCCCTCCGACTCGATCGTCGACTGGGTGCTCAAGACCGTGCCGACCATGGGCGCGGGCTGGTGCCCGCCGGGCATGCTCGGCATCGGCATCGGCGGCACCGCCGAGAAGGCGATGCTGTTGGCGAAGGAAGCGCTGATGGAGCCGATCGACATCACCGATCTGCAGGCGCGCGGCGCCAGCAATCGTGCCGAAGAGCTGCGCCTGGAACTGTACGAGAAGGTCAACGCGCTCGGCATCGGTGCGCAGGGCCTCGGCGGCCTGACCACGGTACTCGACATCAAGGTCAAGGATTACCCGACCCATGCCGCCAACCTGCCGGTGGCGATGATCCCGAACTGCGCGGCCACCCGTCATGCGCATTTCACCCTCGACGGCAGCGGCCCGGTCGCGCTCGACCCGCCGTCGCTGGAAGACTGGCCGAAGCTGACCTACGACTCGTCCAAGGGCCGCCGTGTCGACCTCGACACGGTCACCGCCGACGAGGTCGCCAGTTGGAAGCCCGGCGAAGTGCTGCTGCTCAACGGCAAGCTGCTGACCGGCCGCGACGCCGCGCACAAGCGCATGGTCGACATGCTCAACAAGGGCGAGGCGCTGCCGGTCGATTTCAAGGGCCGCTTCATCTATTACGTCGGCCCGGTCGACCCGGTGCGCGACGAAGTCGTCGGCCCGGCCGGCCCGACCACGGCCACGCGCATGGACAAGTTCACCGAACAGGTGCTGGCCCAGACCGGCCTGCTCGGCATGGTCGGCAAGGCCGAACGCGGCCCGGTCGCGATCGAGTCGATCAAGAAGCACCGCTCGGTGTATCTGATGGCGGTCGGCGGCGCGGCCTATCTGGTGTCGAAAGCGATCAAGGCCTCGCGCGTGGTCGGTTTCGCCGACCTGGGCATGGAAGCGATCTACGAGTTCACCGTGCAGGACATGCCGGTGACGGTTGCGGTCGATTCGGCCGGCGAGTCGGTGCACAAGACCGGGCCGAAGGAATGGCAGGCGCGGATCGGCAAGATTCCGGTGGTGGTGGAGTAAGCCTGAGGTTCGCTTTGGTTGGACGAGTCCTCGTCCTGCACCGTGTTCTAGTCGTATCCATGCAACGCCCGGCCAGTGCCGGGCGTTGTCGTATGCGGCTTCTCGCATGCATCCCCTGTAGCAGCGGCGCGAGCCGCGACCGCGGGACGCGCAGAGTCCGCAACGCCTCCGTCATTGATCGGAGGCGTGAGCTGTCGCGAGGGTAGGAGCGGCGCGAGCCGCGACCGCGCTGTTTCGGTCTCGCGGCGTATCGCTCAAGCAGGATCAGGATCAGGATCAAACGCTAAAAGCTTCCGCCACTAAAGCGGCGGGTTACTTTCTTTTGTCATAAGCAACAAAAGTCCGTCTGGATTCCCTTCGGTCAAAGGTAACCAAAGAAAAATGCTTTCGTTTTGAATCACAGGCCCGCACGAGCGATGCCAACGCAGGGCTCTACATACGGGACATCCCTGTCCCGATGAAAAACGGCCCGCATCCCTGCGGGCCGCCCTCTGGGTCTTCGATGGCCTTCGCGATGTCGAATCGACGCACAGCAACAGCAAGGCTGCTTCGGGTAGGAGCGGTGCAAGCCGCGACCGCCATGCCGTGCTCTCGCGTCGCCGATGGCCGAAGGCTTAGGCGGCCCCCTGCAGGAGCGACGCAAGCCGCGACCGCGAATCTGCAAGCAACGGCGCCACGTTACGGGACGATGCGATCGCCCCTCAAAGCTTCTTAACCAACTGTGCCAGCATCTTCTTCATCGCCGGCCGGAGCAGATATTCGTTCGACAGTATCTCCAGCGCGGCGAGGTTGGTGGCGCTGGTGTCGTCGAGGTCGTCCAGGCCGACCAGCAGTTCGGTCTGCATCCGGTAATAGCCGTCGCCGACCAACTGCCTGGCGATGTAGTCGACCGAATCGGTGTTGCCGTCGAACAGGACGTCGATGATCGGCACCGCCCATTCCAGCGCGCCCCATTCTCGGGCCGAGTGCAGGTCGATGCTGCGGGTGCGTTCGCCGGTGCCGACCGACAGCACCACAAGGTCGCGGCTGTTGTCGACCTGGGCGTCCTTGCGCATCGCCTCGGCGATGGCGCAGGCGGTCGGATTGTTGGCGACCACGCCGCCGTCGATCAGCGCGTGCAGCTTGCCCTGCAGGTGCATCGGGTGGGCCGGGAAATAGGTCGGCGCGGCCGAAGACGCGCGACAGATCTCCCACACCGGCAGCTTGCGATGACAAGCATCGAAGCTCTTGAAGATCACCGGCGCGCGCGAAATCGTGTCGTAGCTGGTGACCAGCACCGGCGCCTTGAGCTGGCCGAGGGTGGTCTTGCCGAATACCTTCTTGAGTACCTTCTCCAGACCCACGCCGTCGTAGCGCGGGGCCGAGAGACCGGCGTAGAACACGCGTCCCGCACGCGACCACAGTCGTCCGGCCAGATCCGGAAAGATCAGATGGCGTTGATCCCGATACAGCTCGGCCATGGCCGCGGGGCTGAGCCCATGCGCGAGGCCGCAGGCGACCAGCGCCCCGGTGGAACTGCCGGCGATCAGGTCGAAACTCTCGAGCAGGCCGGGCTTGCCGGATTGGATCAGCGTCCGCTCGACGCCGTCGAGCCAGTGGCAACTCACCAGACCGCGTATGCCTCCGCCGTCGAGCGAGAGGATGCGCCGCATCTTCATCGCGTTCTCCGTCGTTGTGCAGTAAACACGCCGTGCTTCGAGGACAGGAGCGGCGCGAGCCGCGACCGCGATCCTGTCGCCGCGACGCGAATCGCGGCGGCTGCGTTCAAGGCCCCGGCGGCGCCCGCATGACGGGCGCGCAGGCGGTCGAACTCAGTACCACTCCAACAACGACACACCCAGCCCGATGTAAGTCGCGCGGTGGTTGTAGTCGATCATGCTCTCGCCGTAGCCGTCGAAGATCTGCAGATGGCCGCGCAACTGGTTGTGGATCGGGAAGCCCCAGTCGAACTGCAACGCACCGTGCGAACGGTCGCCGCCGCGCATCGAATGGCGCGCCATCAGCGAGAACTCGTGACCGCCGCGGCGATGCACCACGGTGAGGTCGCCGCGGCCGATGTAATCCTCGATGTCCGGATTGTCGTCGTCGTTGCCGTCCGACAAACGCCACCACGGACGCAGCATCACCGCCCAGTTCTCGCGGTCCAGGCCGACGTTGGCGATCACCCGGTTCCAACTGCGCGAAAACGGATCGGCACGGCCGTTGGACTGGTGGTTGATGCCGATCGCCGCCATGCGCCCGTTCCAGCCGCCGACGCGGTAGTTGTTGCGGAACACCAGCAGCACTTCCGGCTCGTAGTTGGTTTCGCGGAACGGCCGCGAGTCCTCGCCGTTGTAGACCTGCCAGCGCGAGCTCTGGGTGTAGCCCATCCAGACGTCGCCGTTGTCGCCGAACAGATTCTCGACCGCCTTGGTCTTGAAGCTGATCTGGAACTTGGCCTCGATGTCCTTGAGCGATTGCGGCTCGGTCACGTTGTTGCGCGGGTTCGGCGACGACGGCAGCGTGTTCGGGTTGTCGTTCCAGAACACCGGCAGCAAATACACCGGCTTGTAGGCCCGGAAGTTGAACACGCCGAGCTTGGAATCCTTGGCCAGCTCCCAACGGCTGTCGAGCAGGCTGCCCTTGCCGGCGTTGGCGATGGCGCTGTCGAGCGGGTCGTCGTGGCTGAAGACGCTGCCCGACAGGGCGCGCTTGGCGCGTTCGCCGACGCTCGGCTTGGGCTCGCCGGCGATTTCGTCGCCGACCGCGAGATTCTGCTGGATCGCCTTGGCTTCCTTGGCCGCGATATCGGCCTGGCGCGCGCCGTCGGCGGGGCGGCCGAGCGCGGCGTCGTAGCAAGCCAGGCGATCGGCGTTGCTGGTGATCGCCACGCAGGCTTCCGGGGTAGCCGCTTGCGGCGCGGTCTGGGCGAAGGCGAGCACGGGAGCGCTGGCGAGGGCGACGGATATCAAGCTGCGTTGCAGGGGCATGGCGATACTCACGGCGTATGGATCGCGAACGACAAAACCGTTGCAGTCTTGCATCCGGACGCGAACGAGACGTGAACCGCGTCGCAGCGCGAGGGCTGCGACGCGGTCGCGCGCCGGCTCAGAAGCAATGGCTCAGAAGAACCAGGCGAACGCGAACAGGCCGACCATCGCGAAGGCTAGGCCGAGCTTGAGCACGGTGCCGGCGACGATGCCGACCCAGGTGCCGACCCCGACCTTGGTGGCCTGGCTGAGCTGGCGGGTGTGGATCAACTCGCCGGCGAGGGCGCCGACGAAGGGGCCGATGAACACGCCGATCAGGCCAAAGGCCAGCCCTGCGAAAGTGCCGACGATCGAGCCGACGATCGCCAGCTTGCTGGCCCCGACCCGTTTGGCCCCCATCGCGGTGGCCACGAAATCCACGCCCATGGACAGCACGGTCAACACGCCGAGGATGACCAGCACCACCCAGCCGACTTTCTCGAATCCGGACACCCAGGAGGCGAGCACCATCCCGGCGAATACCAGGGGTAGGCCGGGCAGGGCGGGGAGCACCGTTCCGACCATTCCGACGACGACCAGCACCCCGGCCAAAATGTAATAAAACGTATCCAAATTCATGCCGAATCCCTTGTCCGGACAGGCTGTCCGGGCTGTTTGCATTTTGGCCCATGTCGGGGTACGTTGCGGTCGCTGCGTTTGCCAAGGGTCACCGTGAATCGTGGCCCCGATGCGGTAGATCCATCGATCCGCTACATCGTTGCACCTCGCTTCCTCCTTGCAACCAGCACGCGACGAAGGTCGTGTTAACAACATCACGTTCCAAGGAGAGAGTAGCGATGTCCGGCAAAGAAACGGGAACCGTCAAGTGGTTCAACGATGCCAAGGGTTTTGGCTTCATCAGCCGTGAAAACGGCGAAGATGTCTTCGTGCATTTCCGCGCGATCCAATCCCAGGGCTTCAAGAGCCTGAAGGAAGGCCAGAAGGTCTCCTTCACCGTCGTCCAGGGCCAGAAGGGCCTGCAGGCCGACGCGGTCGAACCGCTGTAAAGCTCGCACCGATGTTCGGCTGCGGTCTTCGATCGCAGCGCATAGAGTCAGAAAAGCCCGGCTTCGGCCGGGCTTTTTGCTATGTATTTCTTGATTTTCGTCACAGTTCCGGATATTGCCCGCTTCGCTCCAGAGCAATCGCAACGATTCCGGGCCTGTCGGATTCGTTGCGCAGCGAACGCAGCCCGGCGCGAATCCTGCGGATATGGCTTTACCCCGGGTTATATCGATTGAATGCCGCCGGGCGAAAGCGCGGCATCGCTGCCCGCATCGCGAAGCCGCCGGTCGGCCGATGCGCCTGGGCGAATCCCGCAAGAGCGCCGGGGGCAGGAAGCCCCCGGCAACCCGACGGCCTCGCCGAGCCGTCCCGCGTCCTTGCAGTTGTTGCAGCGACCGGCGCTCCCGTCTCGCCACGCGCCGTTCGCGCTTCCGAATCTCCATCCGGAAGGAGCCCCGCACGGCGTCGACCCGGCCTCGTCTCCCGGTCGGCGCCTTGCGCCATCCTGGCGCCCGCTTCCGCTTTCGCATCCACTTCCGGCGGAAGGCTCGTGGTTACCGAACGCACCAGTCCGATGCATGGGGTCGAGCGCGAGCGGATTTCGCATCGAGGGCGGCCTCAACGCGAACGGCCCGCCATGGCGGGCCGTTCGGAGCTCGGCGGGCGAGCGCGCTGCGCGGGTGCGCGGCTCAGTTCTGGAACGGGGTGTTTTCGGCGAAGTACTCGTGGTTGTCGGCGTTGTCGAGCGCGGCGCTCGGGTTGCTGTTGGCGAGGCTCTTCGCCGCGCTTTGGCCGTAGGCGTGATCGTCGGTGCCGGCGACGACGGTGAAGTGGCTCATCTCGTGGATCAGGGTGCCGGCCTTGGAGTCGGTGCCGGTCAGCGGCGCGTTCCAGAACGCGTTGCAGACGTAGATCTGGTACGGCTGGTTCGGATAAACGTAGGCATAAGCGCTGCTGTTGCAACCGCAGTTGATGGTGATCTGGCCGTTGCTCTGGTCGATCGCCGAATCGATCGACGCGAAGTGCGAACGCGCGGTGCTGTAACGGCTGGAGGTGTAGGCGCCGAACCAGGTCGTGTAGCGCGGGCCGAGCGTGCCGGCATTGAGATAGCCCTTGGCGTTCTCGGCGTAGCTACGTGCGGCATTGACGGCCTGGCCGGCCGAACTCGTGCGCGAGGTGGTGCAACCGACGTAGTTGACGCCATTGACGATCGCGCTCGGGCCGACTGGCGGCTTTTTGGCCGCAGGCGAGGCCTTGCTGCCGCCGAGTTGGTCGAGGCCGTCGACCCACAGGCTCAGCGGCGCGCTTTGCGCGCTCATCGGCAAGCCGTTGGCCTGGTGCAGCATGACCCGGTCGGAGGTCGAGGCGTGCTGCAGCGGCGCATTGAAGCTGACCACGTATTGGCCGGTCTGCGACAGGTCGTAACCGGCCGAGAGGTCGATCACGCGGCGATAAGTCTGGCCGGGTTGCAGGATCGCGAAATCCTCGGCCTGCGGCAGGCCGCGCTTGACCATCGCGCCCTCGTAGGCGACCGGCTGGCCGTTGTAGCTGACGTTGAACAACTTGGCGTCGAACTGATCCGACGGCAGTTGCCACTTCGGCAGGCGCACGGCCTTGCGGCTGGTGTTGGTGATGCTGATCTCGACCGAGCCGAGGAAATCGTCGGCGGCGCCGGAGACGGCGACCATGCCGACGCGCAGCGGATTGTTCTGGGCTGCGCCGGGTGCGGCGACGGCGGCTGCAATGGCGCCGGTGAGCACGGCACTCGCGGAAACCAGATGCACGAAGCGAAGTTTCATTCCACGATCTCCTGATGTTGCGATGGGCGGGGTCCGGTGGCGGACTCGAAAACCCTAACCGAAGGCAAGATCGTGCAACGCGCGATAAGTGAGCCAGTTCCGCGCTTAATCGTGATGCGGGTCGTGAACGCGAAGCGCGGCGCGCGCGCAAGAAAAAACGGCCCGCGATGCGGGCCGTTTTTCCGTTACTTCTCGTTACATTGTTTCATCGCGGTTTGATCGCAAGCCCGGAACGATGCGGCCCGGTTCGCGTTCGATCGGAGCGCGCCCGATCGCCGTCGATCAACGAACGTAGGCGCGACCGTTGGCGACGCGCACGTAGGTGTTCTCGCGAATGCCGGCGAGGTCCTTCTGGCTGACCACGGTGGTGCGGCCGTCGTTCATGCGCACATAGATGTTGTAGGTCGGCGCGCCGACGCGGTTCTGGATGGCGTTGCCGGCGAGCGCGCCGGCGGCGGCGCCGGCGACGGTCGCGGTGTTGCGACGGCCCTTGCTGTCGGTGTGATCGTCGGCGATCTCGCGGCCGGCGACGGCGCCGACCAGACCGCCCAGGATCGCACCGGTCGCGCGCGGCGCCGTGCTGGTCGCGGTGGTCTGTTCGATGCGGGTCACGACACCGCAGTCATAGCAATTGTTCTGGTTGCTGTTGCCATAGCTCGGCTGCGACGGCGGCGGATAACTGTTGCCGTAGCCTCCGCCGTAGCCCGGAGAGGTCGCACAGCCGGCAAGCGCCAGCGTAGCGACCGTGGCCAGACCCAGCAATCGGATGTTATTGGTGTTCATTCGAGGCTCCTGCGCTTTAGGGGCGAGTGGCGGACAGTTGCCACGCATCAGCCAAGCTATGCGCAGTCACGTGAACACGTGTTCAATTTTCGACCCTGTATCCGACTTCTTCCCCACCGCGTTCAGCTCGCGGCGGGGAAGCCGGGGCGATCAGCCGCGGAAGTCCTGATGGCAGGCCTTGCAGGCCTCGCCGATCTGTTCCGAAACGGCGCCGACGCCGGCGCAGTTGAGCGGCGGGCTGGTCAGCGCGCCGTCGAGCGCAGCGCGCATCTTGCTTGCGTGCTGGCCGAAGCGGGTGTCGTCCTTAAGGTCGGGGAAGGCCGGTTCGAGATCGTCGGCCATGGTGCGCAGGGCCTTCAGATGCGGGAGCGTGTCGGTGGCTCCGCAACGGTTCTGTTCGACCTTGCCTTTGAGCTGGCCCAGATGCCACTGCTGCACTTGCATGACGCTGTCGGGGAAATGGTCCTTGCGCTGATCCAGTGCGCGTACCGCCATGACCGTGGCGACGACGCCGCCGACCAGGCCGATGAGAAACAGAAACAAGTACTTCGAACCATTGCCTTTGCGTTTCGCTTCGGCGTTGCTGGGCTGGGTATCGCTCATTGCCTGGCCTCCATCCAATGTCGGCGCACGATAGCACGCGCCAATGTGAGGTCCAGGTCAGAAACCTTTGGCGGCCAAGCCTTTCGGCGCCTTCGAAGGCACATTATTCGAGGAGCGGAGGCAGGGCCCCGGGGAGAGAAGGCCTGGTCGGGCGCGTTCGCGCGCCGCAGCGTCCCAGCGTTCGCGCCGGCAAGCCGTGCCGTCGCCCTTACAATATGCGCATGACCCCGCCATCCTCCGACACTCTCTGGCAAGAACGCTTCGCCGGCATCGACCGCCTGTACGGCCACGGCTCGGTCGCACGCTTCCGCCAATGCCGCATCGCCGTGGTCGGCATGGGCGGCGTCGGTTCCTGGGCGGTGGAGGCGCTGGCGCGTACCGGCATCGGCCACCTGACCCTGATCGATGCCGACGACCTGTGCGTGTCCAACACCAACCGCCAGTTGCCGGCCTTGGAAGGCCAGTACGGCCGCGCCAAGGTCGAGGCCATGGCCGAGCGTTGCCGCGCGATCAACCCGGCAATCGAGGTCGATGCGGTGCAGAGTTTCCTGACCCCGTCGAACCTGGACGAGCTGCTGGACCGCGGTTTCGACCTGGTCCTGGATGCTTGCGACAGTTTCCGCAGCAAGGTGGAACTGATCGCCTGGTGCCGGCGCCGCAAGCTGCCGGTGATCGTGGTCGGCTCGGCCGGCGGCCGCACCGATCCGACCCTGGTGCGGGTGCGCGATCTTTCGCGCACCGAACACGATGCGATGCTGGCGCTGATCCGCAAGAAGCTGCGCGGCGAGTTCAACTTCCCGAAGAACACCGGCCGCTATTTCAGCGTCTCGGCGATCTACTCGCTGGAGAACGTCAAATACCCGCAGCCCGACGGCAGCGTCTGCGGCCTGCGGCCGAAGGTCGCCGGCGATGCGGCCCTGAAGCTGGACTGCGGGGCCGGGCTCGGCGCAGCCACGCATATCACCGGCGTCTTCGCCTTCGCCGCGGTCGGGCGTGCGCTGGAGATCCTGCTCAAGCCCAAGGCGCAAGCGGCAGGGTAGGAGCGGCGCGAGCCGCGATCGCGGGCTTTCAACCCAGTGCGAAGGCGGTAGTAGCGAAATCCATTGGCAACCGTCTTTGCGCCGTCGTTGCGATGGCGCGGTCGCGGCTCGTGACCGGAGGAAATCCCTGTTGGACGCCGCTCCTACCCGGAGACGGCGTCTGAAGCGGCCGGCAACTTGAACAGGCGCTCGGCGTTGGCGCTGGTCGCGGCGGCGAGTTCGTCCAGCGATATCCCGCGCAGTCCGGCGATGGTTTCGGCGATGCCGGCCAGGCGCGCCGGCTCGTTGCGTTGGCCGCGGATCGCGGCATCGGGCTGGTCGGGCGCATCGGTTTCGAGCAGCAATTGCCCGATCGGCATCGCCGCGACGATGCGCCGCAAGCGCTTGGCGCGGTCGTAGGTCACCGGGCCGCCAAGCCCGAGCAGGAAACCCGCTTTCCACAATTGCTCGGCCTGTTCCTCGCTGCCGGAATAGCTGTGGACGACGCCGCGCAGGCCGCCGATGCGGCGCAACGCTGCGATGGTCGCCTCGACCGCGTGGCGTGCGTGCACGATCAGGGGCAGGTCGAACTCGCGCGCGAGCTTCAGCTGGCCTTCGAAATAACGCATTTGCTCGTCGCGATCGAGGCCTTCGACGAAATAATCCAGCCCGCATTCGCCGACCGCGAGCGGCCGTTCGCGCTCGATCCAATCGCGCAGCTCGTGCAGATGCCCGGGCCGGTGCGAGGACAGATACATCGGGTGCAGGCCGTAGGCCGGATACAGACCGGGCGCGCTCGTGCAGACCTCGCGCAGTTTCGGCCAGCCGGCCGCGTCGACCGCCGGCACGACCTGGCGGGCGACGCCGGCCTGGCGCGCGCGCGCGATCACCTCGCCGCGGTCGAGGTCGAACTCGGCTGCGTCGAGGTGGCAGTGGCTGTCGACCAGGGCGTGCATGCGCTCAGCGCGCGGGCGGCGTCGGCGGCTCGATGGTCGGAGGCGCCTTGCGGTTTTTCCAGTTGGCCAGCAGCAAGGTGCCCAGGCCCAGCAGGATTTCGTCGGCGAGCGGGACGAAGTCGGGGATGACCAGGTCGACCAGGAACAGCGCCGCGGTAACCACGAACAGACGCGGATAGCTCAGGCGTCCGAGAAAACCCAACAGGGGAGCGAGCAGAGGATTGGCCATGTTCGGTCGAGTTGTGACGCAGGTTGCAAACACGCTAGCACGCGGCCGCGTGACGATTCACGCAGGGGACAGATTGGCGAAAATCAATAGGCACTGGTTCAGCTTTCGAGTGGTGGAATGGCGCCGTCCCCCCAACGGTCGGCAACCTATCCCGACCGTCTGTACCTACATAGCTGCTCAGCGCGCCCCGGAGGCTCCAAATGAACAAGAACATGATAGCTGTAGCGATTGCCGCGCTGCTCGTCGGCGGCGTCGCCGTCGCGGCGTTCCAGAGCTTCCGAGGCAACGGCGCGGCCGGCCAGGCCGGGCTGGCTCCGGTCGCGGGCGCCGAACTCGCGCCGGCCGGCACGGTCGGCGACATCGCCGCCAACGGCGCGATCAACACCTCGCCGCAGGTCGATTACGCCGACGTGGTCAAGGTCAACCCGATCAACGAGAAGCAGAAGCTGTACGCGACCGTGATCGGCACCGATCCGGTCCGCGAGACCAACACCACCTCGACCCCGCGCGAAGTCTGCGAAGACGTGGTCGTGCAAGAGCGCCTGCCCGAACGCGACGGCAACGTCGGCGGTACCGTCGCCGGTGCGGTCATCGGCGGCCTGCTCGGCAACCAGGTCGGCGGCGGCAACGGCAAGAAGGCCGCGACCGCGGCCGGCGCCGTGGCCGGCGGCTTCATCGGCAACCGCGTCGACCGCAACCACGTCGGCGGCCGCGTCGTGAACCGCACCGAGCGCCAGTGCCACACGGTGTCCGACAAGTCGCAGTCCTCGCGCGTGGTCGCCTACAACGTGACCTACCGCAACCCGGACGGCACCACCGGCACCATGCGCACCGAGAGCAAGCCGGGCAGCCGCATCGCACTGGGCAGCGAAGACAAGGTCGTCGGCTACGACGTGACCTATCGTTACCAGGGCCAGGAGCAGACCATCCGCATGGACGAGCGCCCGACCCAGCGCCTGCCGGTCATCGACGGCCAGGTCGTGACCCAGACCGCGTCGGCCGGCGTGCCGAGCCGCGGCTGAGTCCAGCGCTACACGCGATACCCGAACGGGGCCGGATCTTCCGGCCCCGTTTCTTTTTGCCTGACAGTTCGGCGGCAGAGCAGGGCAGGTGCAGCCGCAGTGCTGGCTCGGAACGGCCGGGGCGCTTCGTCGGAGCACGCGCGCCAACCGGCGGGCCTGCTTATCGCGCGCGGTTTTGTGCCGGGTCGCAGGTGCCGACGAGAAACCCGCCCGCTGCCGTGCTGGCTTGCGCAAGAATTCCCCGGATACCGCCCAGTGCGCAGTTCCGAGGGTTTTCGGCCTTACCCGGGCCGCGGCAGGCCATTACAATGACCGTCTTTCTGTCCTAGAGGTCTCCCAAGCGCGCCATGGCCCTGAATCCCTACGATCTCTACGACGTCCGTTCCTTGCTCAGCGACGAGGAGCGCGCCGTTCAGGACACGGTGGCCCGTTTCACCGATGAGCGCGTGATCCCGATCATCGGCGATGCCTTCGACCAGGGTCGCTTCCCGAAGGAACTGGTGCCGGAAATCGCCGCACTCGGCCTGCTGGGTTCCTCCTTGCCGGAAAAGTACGGTTGCGCCGGCCTCAATGCGGTCAGCTACGGCCTGATCTGCCAGGAACTCGAGCGCGGCGACAGCGGCATCCGCAGCTTCGTCAGCGTGCAGTCCTCGCTGTGCATGTACCCCATCTACGCCTACGGCACCGAAGAGCAGCGCGAACGCTGGCTGCCGGGCATGGCCCGCGGCGAGATCATCGGTTGCTTCGGCCTGACCGAGCCGCACGGCGGTTCCGACCCGGCCAACATGAAGACCAACGCCAAGCGCGACGGCGGCGACTGGGTCCTCAACGGCTCCAAGATGTGGATCACCAACGGCAACCTGGCCGACATCGCCATTGTCTGGGCGCAGACCGACGACGGCATCCAGGGCTTCGTGGTCGAGAAGGGCATGCCCGGTTTCGCCGCTCAGGAAATCAAGCACAAGATGAGCCTGCGCGCGTCGGTGACGTCGTCGTTGTTCTTCGACAACGTGCGCGTGCCCGAGGCCAACCGCCTGCCCAACGTCAAGGGTCTCAAGGGCCCGCTGGGCTGCCTGACCCAGGCCCGTTACGGCATCACCTGGGGCCCGATCGGCGCGGCCATCGCCTGCCTCGACGAGGTGCTGGGCTACACCAAGGAACGCATCCTGTTCGAGCGTCCGGTCGCGGCGACCCAGTCGGCGCAGATCAAGATGGCCGAGATGGCGCGCCGCATCACCATGGCGCAGTTGCTGGTGGTGCAGCTCGGCCGCCTCAAGGACGCCGGCAACATGCAGCCGACCCAGGTCAGCCTGGCGAAGTGGAACAACTGCCGCATGGCCATCGACATCGCGCGCGAATGCCGCGACCTGCTCGGCGGCGCCGGCATCACCACCGAGCATGCGGCAATCCGTCATGCCCTGAACCTGGAATCGGTGATCACGTACGAAGGCACCGAGACCGTGCACCAGTTGGTGGTCGGCCGCGAGCTGACGGGGATCAGCGCGTTTTGAGTTTCCGCTCCTGTTCGCGGGAGCTTTGCGTTCGCCTCTCCCGCGTGCGGGAGAGGTCGGCCCGCAGGGCCGGGTGAGGGCAGGCCGCGATGCTGCCGATGCAGCACGAGCAATCGGCCTTCACCCCAACCCCTCTCCCGCAGGCGGGAAAGGGGCTTCCACATGGCGATGCTGGCGCAAAGGGAGAACCGAGCCGTGATGACGATTCCCGACATTAGACTGGAAACGCCGCGCCTGATCCTGCGCCCGCCGCGCCTGGACGACTTCGACGATTGGGCCGCCTTCATGGATGCCGGCGATTACCTGCGCTACATCGGCGGGCCGCAGCCGCGTTCGGTGGCCTGGCGCGGCCTGATGTCGGTGATCGGCTCCTGGGCCGCATACGGCTATGGGTTCTTCTCGGTCTACGAAAAAACCTCCGGCCGTTGGATCGGCCGTCTCGGTCCCTGGCAGCCGGATGGTTGGCCCGGCACCGAGGTGGGTTGGGGCATCGTCGAAAGCGAAGGCGGCAAGGGCTATGGCACCGAGGGTGCGGCCGCGGCGACCGACTGGGCCTTCGAACACCTGGGCTGGAGCGAGGTGATCCACACCATCGATGCGGACAATCTGCCGTCGAAAGGCGTAGCGGCCAAACTCGGTTCGCGCTATATGCGCCAGGACCGTTTGCCGGCGCCGGCCGACATGGAAGTGGAGGTCTGGGGCCAGACCCGCGAGGAATGGCAGGCGCGGCGCAAGCGGGGAGCGGGCGCGTGATCACCGTCTACGGCTTCTCGCCCTCGGGGAATTGCCACAAGCTGCGCCTGTTGCTCGAACAACTCGGCGAACCCTACGTCTGGGTCGAGGTCGACAGCAGCCGCGGCGAAACGCATACGCCGGAATTTCTCGCCCTCAATCCCAATGCCAAGGTGCCGGTCATCGAGCTGGACGACGGCCGCACCCTCAGCGAATCCAACGCCATCCTGTACTACCTCGCCGACGGCAGCGCGTTCTTGCCGAGCGACCGCTGGCAGCGCGCGCAGGCCTTGAGCTGGATGAACTTCGAACAGTACAGCCACGAGCCCTATGTCGCCGTGGCCCGTTTCATAGCCGGCTGGACGCCGCTGGATTCGCCGCGCCGCGCCGAGTTGCCGTCGCTGCGCGAACGCGGCCATCGCGCGCTGGCGGTGATGGAGCGGCATCTGCAGTCCCACGATTGGTTCAGCGGCCAGGCCTACGGCATCGCCGACATCGCCCTGTTCGCCTACACCGACGTCGCCGGCCACGGCGGCATCGAGCTGGCGCCGTATCCGGCGATCGACGCCTGGCGCGCGCGGGTGCGGGCGACGCCGGGCTTCGTGGCCTTGCCCGATCCCGACCCGCAGGCGGCGCAGCGCATCGCGCAGACGCCATGACGGGTTCCGTCTAATTCTTCCTTGATGAGCCGGCCCGGCGACGGGCGGCGGAGTGTTCGATGTCAGCGCAACTGCAGTCTTCGATCTTCAACAACGTGCCGAACTTCAACGCGGTGCCGAGCCCGATCCCGGCGCGCATGAAAGGCCTCAACCGGGCCGAGATCTGCGACGTCAATTTCGTCGAGTTCGTCAATCAGTGGAACGGCCGCGCCGATGCGCGGCCTGCGTCGGACGAGGCGATCCTGCAGGGCAGCGCGCTCGACGCGCGCGGTTTCCGCGAGCTGTTCGAGTCGCAGCTGATCAGCCGCCACCTCGACCTGATGGCGCGCGTGCTGCGCGTGCAGAACAAGGTCTTCTACACCATCGGTTCCAGCGGCCACGAAGGCAACGCGATGGTCGCGCGCTTGACCCGCCACACCGATCCGGCCTTCCTGCACTACCGCAGCGGCGGCTTCATGGCCGAGCGCTTCCGCAAATTGCCCGGTATGGACCCGGTGATGGATTCGGCGCTGAGTTTCGCCGCCAGCAAGGACGACCCGGCTTCGGGCGGCCGCCATAAAGTGTGGGGCAGCAAGCCCTTGTGGGTGCTGCCGCAGACCTCGACGATCGCCTCGCACCTGCCTAAGGCGCTCGGCACTGCGGTCGCGATCGAAACCGGTCGCCGCCTCGGCCACGCTCTGCCGATCCCCGACGACAGCATCGCCATCTGTTCGTTCGGCGACGCCTCGGCCAACCACGCCACCGCCCAGACCGCGTTCAACGCCGCCGCCTGGACCGCGTATCAAAAACTGCCGGCACCGGTGTTGTTCGTCTGCGAAGACAACGGCATCGGCATCTCGGTCAAGACCCCGGGCGGCTGGATCGCCAACCGTTTCCGCAACATGGACGGCCTGGATTACTTCGCCGCCGACGGCCTCGACCTGGCCAGCGGTTATGCCGACGTGCAGCGCGCGGTCGAGCATTGCCGCCGCAGCCGCCGTCCGACCTTCCTGCACTTGCGCACGACCCGCATCATGGGCCACGCCGGCACCGACTTCGAGATCGAATGGCGTTCTTTCGAGGAACTGTGCGCGGTCGAAGCCAGCGACCCGCTGCTGCGTTCGGCGGCGATCGCGCTCGAATCGGGGCTGATGTCGAAGCAGGACGTGATCGACCTGTACGAGGCCACGCGCAAGCAGTGCTTTGCGGCCGCCGAAGAGGCCGATCGCCGGCCGAAGCTCGACCGCCTCGACGAGGTGATCGCGCCGCTGGCGCCGTATTCGCCCGAAGCGGTGCAGCAGGAAGCCAAGCGCGCCGATTTCGCCGAACGCCGTCTGCAGGTGTTCGGCAGCGAAGCCAAGCTGCCCGAGCAACAGCCGCCGCGCCATCTGGCGATCCAAATCAACAACGCGCTGCACGACCTGTTCGCCAAGTACCCGGAAACGCTGCTGTTCGGCGAGGACGTGGCGCAGAAGGGCGGCGTCTACACGGTCACCAAGGGCCTGCAGAAAGCCTTCGGCCCGCGTCGAGTGTTCAACACCTTGCTCGACGAGACCATGATCCTCGGCATGGCCCAGGGCTTCGCCAATGTCGGCCTGATGCCGATCCCGGAGATCCAGTACCTGGCGTATTTCCACAACGCCTGCGACCAGATCCGCGGCGAGGCGGCGTCGCTGCAGTTCTTCAGCAACAACCAGTACCGCAACCCGATGGTGGTGCGCATCGCCGGCCTGGGCTACCAACGCGGTTTCGGCGGGCATTTCCATAACGACAACTCGATCACCGCCTTGCGCGACATCCCCGGTCTGGTGGTCGGTTGCGCCTCGCGCGGTGACGACGCCGCGACCATGCTGCGCACCCTGACCGCGCTGGCCAAGGTCGACGGCCGCGTTTCGGTATTCCTGGAACCGATCGCGCTGTACATGACCAAGGATTTGTACGAAGCCGGCGACGGCGCCTGGCTGACTTCTTATCCGAAGCCCGACGAGGCGATGACGCTCGGCGAAGGCCGCAGCTATGGAGAGGGCGACGACCTGGTCGTGTTCTCCTACGGCAACGGCGTGCCGATGAGCCTGCGCGCAGTGCGCGAGATCGAGAAGCAGCACGGTTGGAAGGCGCGCGTGATCGACCTGCGCTGGTTGGTGCCGCTCAACGATGCCTACATCGCCGAACAGGCGCGCGGCGCCAAGCGCATCATCGTGGTCGACGAAGGCCGGCGCAGCGCCGGCGTCGGCGAGGGCGTGATCACGGCATTGACCGAGGCCGGTTTCGGCGGCGTGCCGCTGCAGCGCGTGGTCGGCGTCGACACCTACACGCCGCTGGCCGGCGCGGCCTTCCTGGTGATCCCCGGCGAGGACGACATCGTCCGCGCCGCCGACGTGCTGGCCAAGGGCTGACCCTCATGTGCGGACTGGCCGGCCTGCTGTGTCCGCGCACCGATATCGGCCACGAGCATCTGCTCGAACTGGCCGGCGCGATGGGCGACGCCCTGCGTCACCGCGGCCCCGACGACGACGGCGTCTGGGCCGATGCGCAACACGGCATTGCCCTGGCGCATCGGCGCCTGAGCATTCTCGACCTGTCGCCGCTGGGCCATCAGCCGATGGCCTCGGCCGACGGCCGCTACGTGATCGCCTACAACGGCGAGGTCTACAACTTCGCCGCCTTGCGCGAAGAACTGCTCGAACTGGGCCACGCCTTCCGCGGCCACTCCGACACCGAGGTGCTGCTGGCCGCGGTGGTGGAGTGGGGCGTCGAGAACGCGGTGGCGCGTTGCAGCGGCATGTTCGCCATCGCCCTGTGGGACCGCCACGAACAGACGTTGTGGCTGGCCCGCGACCGGGTCGGCAAGAAGCCGCTGTACTACGGCTGGGCCGGCGACACCCTGGTGTTCGGTTCCGAACTCAAGGCGCTGTGGCGGCATCCGCAGTTCGACAACGGAGTCGACCGCAATGCGCTGGCCCTGTTGCTGCGTTACGACTACGTGCCGGCGCCGTACGCGATCCATACCGACACCTTCAAGCTGATGCCGGGCACCTTGCTGCGTTTCGACGCCGCTGCGGTCGCGCGCGGCGCCGCCGCGCACGACCCGGGGCGCGATCAGCGCCGTTACTGGCATGCGCGCGAGCGTATGGCCGCGGCGATCCGGCACCCGTTCGACGGCGACATCGACGCCGCTGAAGACCGGCTCGACGACCTGCTGCGCGACGCGGTCGGCCTGCGCATGGTCGCCGACGTGCCGGTCGGTGTGTTTCTTTCCGGCGGCACCGATTCGTCGGTGGTGACTTCGTTGATGCAGGCCTTGAGCGCGAAGCCGGTCAAGAGCTTCACCATCGGTTTCGAGGGTTCGCACCACGACGAGGCGCCGCTCGCGCTCGAAGTCGCGCGCCATCTCGGCACCGCCCACACCGAGCTCTACGTCAGCGGCGCCGATGCCTTGGCGGTGGTGCCGCGGCTGTCGGCGATGTTCGACGAACCCTTCGCCGACGCCTCGCAGGTGCCGACCGCGCTGGTTTGCGCCTTGGCGCGCAGCCAGGTCACGGTGGCGCTGTCGGGCGACGGCGGCGATGAGTTGTTCTTCGGCTATACGCGCTACGAGCGCGCCTTGCGCAACCTGCGTCTGCAGCGGCACGTGCCGGCGCCGCTGCGGCGCTGGCTGGCGAAATCCGCGGGCGGTCACGGCGAAGCCTCGCGCGCCGGCGGTTTCGCTGCGTTCGCCGCCGAGATGGGCGCGCAGGGCATCGGCGATGTCTATCGCAATCGCATCGTGCGCTGGCGTTTCCCCCAGGCCGCCGTGCCCGGATCGAAACTGCCGGCGACCATGTACGACCTCGCCGAACCGCTGGGCGGGCTGGGCACGCCCGCCGACGCGATGATGCTGGCCGACTACAGCGTGTACCTGCCCGACGACCTGCTGTGCAAGGTCGACCGCGCCAGCATGGCGGTCGGGCTGGAGGCGCGTGCGCCCTTGCTCGACACCCACGTCGCCGAATTCGCTTGGTCGTTGCCGCTGCAATTCAAGCGCGGCGACAGCGGCAGCAAGTACCTGCTCAAGCGTGTGCTCAAGCGCTACCTGCCCGACGCCATGGTCGATCGCGGCAAGCGCGGTTTCGGCGCGCCGGTGACGCAATGGCTGCGCGGCGACCTGCGCGAGTGGGCAGCGGCGTTGCTCGACCCGTCGCGCCTGGCGCAGGAGGGGTATTTCGACGCCGAGTTGGTCGGCGGCCTGTGGCGACAGCTCCTGGCCGGCGAGCGCCGCTGGCATACGCACCTGTGGAACGTGTTGATGTTCCAGGCCTGGCAGGCGCATTGGAAAACCGAGCGCAACGAAGTCGGGCGCTCGGTCTGGATGTCGACGACCGGCGAGGGCGGTTTGTAGGCGGCATGGTCGACCCGCGCCGCCAAGGGTAGGAGCGGCGC
>NZ_JBQEOE010000057.1:0-14849 GCF_052045105.1 Lysobacter sp. 22409
TCCGTCTGGATTCCCTTCGGTCAAAGGTAACCAAAGAAAAGGGCTCTCCTTGCAAGGGCACAGGCCACGAGTGCGATGCTGTCGCAGGGATTTTCCGATAAGACATCCTTGTCTTATCGGAAAACGGCGCACGTCCTGTGCGCCGCCCTCCGGCTCTCCAGGTGTTCTCGCTAGCTCATCGCCGCGCCAAGCTCTTCAGAGCAACAGCAACAACAAAATTGCCGTTGCCGTTGCCGTTGCCGTTGCCGCAAGGATTTTGCTGTTGCTGTGCGTCGCCTCGCACTAGCGAAGGCAGACGAAGACCCGGAGGGCGGCGCGCACGGATGCGCGCCGTTTTTCATCGGTACAAGGATGTCCCGTATGAAAAATCCCTGCGTCGGCATCGAGCACGCGGGCTTGTGATTCAAAGAAAAGCAACTTCTTTGGTTACCTTTAACCGAAGGGAATCCAGACGGACTTTTGTTGCTTATGACAAAAGAAAGTAACCCGCCGCTTTAGTGGCGGAAGCTTTTGGCGTTTGATCTAGATCTTGCTTAAGCGAAACGCGGCAAACCTGTTACAGCGCGGTCGCGGCTTGCGCCGCTCCTACCCTTGGCGGCGTCGCTGCAGCGGATTCGACGAGGCGCTTTAGTGGCGGAAACTTTTGGCGTTTGATCCTGATCTTGCTTGAGCGAAGCGCCGCGAGACCGAAACAGCGCGGTCGCGGCTTACGCTGCTCCTACCCTTAGGCTTCGGGAAATCGAACCAGCCCCGCTCAGCGCATATACGGCGCCTGCGTACTCTCCACCTGCTTGCGCTGGATCTGTTCGATCTTGGCGCGCTCCTCTTCCGCAGTCAGGCGGTGCTTCGGCGCGATGTTCGGTTCGATCAGGCGCATCCAGCTGCGGGTGATCTGTTTGCTCTCTTCTTCGCAACGCAGCGCGCGCGCCTCCGGCAGACGGCCGGTGGTGACGATGCGCAGGTACTTGCCCGGGTTGTTGCCGTAGATCATGCACTGCAGGTTGAAGTAGCGCTGCGCCCCGACCGAGTGCTCGTCGGCATAGGTGGCCATGTCGTGCTGGCCATCGTCGGTGGCGATGAAGAAGGTCGCGGCGAGCTGCAGTTTCTGGGCGATGTCGCTGGAGGACTCATCGGCGCTGACCAGGGACAGCATCAGGGTCGTGGCCAACTGGTCGACGGCGTCTTCCTCGCGACCGGTCGAAGGCAGGTCGAGCATGTCGATCAGGGCGTGGCCGGTCTCGTGCAGCATCAGGAAACGCAGATTCGCCAGCAGGTAGTCGAGCTGGTCGCGCGTGGCGCCGCCGTTGGCCTGGACGAAGGCCGCACCCTGGCGCACCAGCAGATCGATCATCTCGTAACACAGGACGACATCGCCCTTGTCCTTGGCGTAGAAGGCGTTGACCGTGCCGCATTCGGCGGCGATGAAGTTGATCGGCCGCGGCAGGGTGAGCCAGCCATCGAGCTGGTTGACCTCGGGCAAGTGCCTGAGCAGATCGATCTCGCGCGCCATCTCGTACGTCGGCAGCAACTCGCCGCTGCGCGGAACCACGTACTGGTAAGTGAAATGCGTGCCGTCGGCCTTCTCTTCCGGCACCACGGCAGCGACTTCGGTCGCGGCCGCTTCCGGCGGCTTGACCGCTTCGAGCGGCTTGATGGCGGCGACGGGTTTGGCGGCGGCGACCAGCGCCGCGGCGGCCTGTTTCTGCGACCAGACGCTGTAGCCCCAGATCGAGCAGACCGCGATCAGAGCGGTCGCCAGCAGGCCGATGATGATCTTCTGTACCATGTTTGTGGCTCTTGGCTGGAATACTGCAAGACCGAAGGGATCGGCCCACTTCCGAGCGCACAAGACGCGGTGACGATTGGATTCCCCCAACGGCCGTGATTCCAATCGGTGCCTACAGCGTCCTTGCCCCGTCAAGGGCGGATGGTACTCCGATGCTTATGTGACTGCATCCGCTTTTTTGACAGTAGATTTCCTTGCCGATGCACCGTCGATAGTGCGTTCTAAGCCGCCCGCCGCACCGCATGAGACCTGCGAGCAAGCGCCGGCGAACACCACACGCCCCACCCGGAACGGACGCCATGACCGCTACCACTGACGACTCGCTCGATGGCGGTCCCTTCGCCGGCGTCGACCTCGACGCCTTCGGCGAACCCGCTCGCGGCGCCGTCCTCGAAGCCTCGCAGGATTTCCGCGACGTCCTCGCAGGCCGTCGACCGAGCTTCGCCCAACCCGACATGGACGCGCCGCTGCCGGCCGACGGCGGCAGCCACGGCTACATCGGCCGCGGTTACCGGCTCTGGATTTGCCGCAGCCTGTCGAGCTTCGGCGGCGTCCACGGTTATGTGTACGGCCCGGTGCTGAGCTTCGATCAGGACGTCGCCCCCGGCAACGAACGCTCGCTCGCCGCTACCCGTTTCTATACCGCCGCGCAGCTGCACGCGCTGTTGGCGCAGGCATGACGACGTTCGCTCGCTACCTTTGGCTTCTGGTCGCCGCGATCGCACTGCCGGCGTGGGTACATTGGCCCTACGTGGTCGGCGAGATCGATCTGGCCTCGGTCGAGATCATGACCTCGACCCGCTTCCTGTTCGAACTCGCGCTGTCGACGAGTTTCGGCTTCGTGCTGCTGGTGCTGCCGTGGTCGCTGTGGTTGCGGCAGCGGCAACGGCGCCGCGGCGTATTGCCGCGCGATACCTGGATCGCGGCGACGGCGATGACCTCGGCGACCCTGCTCGGCCTGCACTCGAACATGACCATGTACGCGCCGTTCTACGGCAATACCTGGGCACCGTGGGAACCGACCTTCGAGTTGTTCCTGCCGCACGCCCTGTCGGTGCTGGCGATCCTGGCGCTGACCATCGCGCTGGAAGCGATCGGCGCGCAACGTGCGTTGCGCGCAGGCGTGTCGGCCGCCGTGTCTTCCGGCCGGTCCTGAGCCGCATTCGACTGAGCCGCGCTCGGCGGCGCCGTTGCTTCTCAGCAGTCGTCGTTCTCGTGGGCGAGGCGTTCGAGCTGATCGTCCAGCTTCTCGCGCTCGGCCTTCGACAAGGCCGCCTTGTGCAGTTCCACCGGCAGCAGGCGTTCGCCGTCGGGGCTGATCCAGCGCCCCTTGAGGGCGCCGTCGCGGCCGTTGAGCATCATCGCGCCGGTGACGCCGGTAACGCGGCCGTTCTCGACCAGGGCCAGATGACCGGCTTCGTCGCGGGTGGCCTGGACGCTGAGCCACTGCGACACGCCGTCGTAACGATACATCGCGGCGAGCAAGCGCTGGCCGCCGCCGCATCCGCTCTCCTGGTCGACCAGGTACAGGGTCGCCGCGCGCTTGCCGACGTGGCCGGTGTAGCGGGTCGCAATCGGCTCCTCGGCGCAGGCCAGGCCGGCCCAACACAGCAATGCGAGGGCGAGGCCGTAGCGATGCGAAACCGGCAGCGGCGTCTTTGTCGTGGCGATCATGATCGTTTCATCCGTAAGCAAAGCGGCGCTGCCGCGGCGGCGGCGAGCATGCCACACGCATCGCGGCTGCGCCGTACACTCCTGACATGGCCCCCCTGCCCGTCGCCGACGTCACCATTGAAGCCGCCGCCGTCGCCGGTCTGATCCGCGACGCCTTCGCCGACTACCACGCGCGTTTCGCCGCGATCACCCGCCGCGCCCAGGGCCGGTTCGAGCGCAGCGACTGGAGCGGCGAACGCGACGATGCGATCGAGCGCATCGAGCTCTACGACCTGTGCATCGCCGAGGCCAGCGACTCGCTCGAACGCCGGCTCGGCGAGCGCGCCCGCGACCGCGTGCTGTGGTCGGCGGTGCATGCGGCCTATGCCGAAACGATCGCGCCACTGCTCGACTGCGAGCTCTACAAGACCTTCTTCAATACCCTGACCCGGCGTTTCTTCAAGACCCGCGGCGTCGACCCGGCGATGGAGTTCGTCGCCCTCGACATCGAGCCGACCGACGCCATCACCCACCCGGTGGCGCGCCACAGCTATGCGGTGTCGGAGGATCGCCTGGTAGAAACTTTCATGCGTGTGCTCGGCGACTACCCGTTCGCGGTGCCGTACGCGCACCGCACGCGCTGCGCCGCCGGCATCGCGGTGCGGCTGCAGGAGGACTTGCAGCACTGGGGCCCGCATCCGGTGCGCGCGGTCGAGCTGCTCGACACCGTGTTCTATCGCGAGCGCCGCGCCTACCTGGTCGGACGCGTGTTCGGCGAGCGCTCGTTCTCGCCGTGCGTGATCGCCCTGGTCAACGACGGCGGCGCGCTCAAGGTCGACGCGGTGCTGACCTTGCGCAGCGAAGTCGTGCAGTTGTTCAGTTACTCGCGCAGCTATTTCCATGCCGACCTCGGCACGGTCGGCGATGCGGTGGTGTTCCTGCGCACCCTGCTGCCAGGCAAGCCCATCGACGAGCTGTACACCGTGCTCGGCCGCGCCAAGCAGGGTAAGACCGAGCGCTACCGCACCTTCTTCCGCCAGTTCGCGGCGCAGCCCGGCGAACGCCTGATCCGCGCCGAAGGCGAGCGCGGCATGGTCATGGCGGTGTTCACCCTGCCCAGCTATCCGCTGGTGTTCAAGATCATCCGCGACCGCTTCGCCTACCCGAAGGAAGTCGCGCGCGAGGAGGTCGAGGCCAAGTACTCGCTGGTGTTCCGTCACGACCGCGTCGGCCGCCTGGTCGACGCGCAGCCGTTCCGTTTCCTGCGCTTCCCGCGCGCTCGCTTCGCCCCGGATCTGCTCGAGGAGTTATTGAGCACCTGCGCCAGCAGCATCAGCCTGGACGGCGACGACCTGGTGCTGCACCTGTGCTACGTCGAGCGCCGCCTGCGCCCGCTCAACCTGTACGTGCGCGAGCAGACCGCCGAGGCGGCGCGCGCGGCGGTGATCGACTACGGCCAGGCGATCCGCGACCTGGCCTTGAGCAACATCTTCCCGGGCGATCTGCTGCTGAAGAACTTCGGCGTGTCGCGGCACGGCCGCGCGGTGTTCTACGACTACGACGAGTTGTGCCTGGTCACCGACTGCCGCTTCCGCAGCGTGCCGGAGCCGCGCAACCACGAGGAAGAGATGGAGTCCGGCGCCTGGTTCTACGCCGCCGGCAACGACGTGTTCCCGGCCCAGTTCCCGCGCTTCCTGGGCCTGTCGCCGGCGCTGCTGGGCGCGCTGATGCACGCGCATGCCGACATCTTCCGCGTCGAGTGGTGGCAACAGGTGCAGGACGGTCTGGTCAGCGGCCGTCACAACGACGTGGCGCCGTACCCGGAGCAGCGGCGGCTGCCTTAGTGGACGGACTCGCTTGCCGCTTGATGCTGAGGCTATCGCCTCACTGATGCCCTCATCCGGCTCTTCGAGCCAGCTTCTCCCGCGAACGGGAGAAGGGCTAGTCCCGCCGCTGCGTTGCTCCCTCTCCCGCTTGCGGGAGAGGGTTGGGGTGAGGGCACGACCGCCGCGCCCTGCACACCTCACGCACAACCATGCGCATCGCGGCAGGCGTCCTGACGGGTCAGGCTTTCCGGGGTGCGAGCGAACCAGGCGCGCCAACCGGTGACGGCGGCGGTCGCCGAACGCCGGGCGACGACTTGCCGGCTGCGCTCGACCACGGCCGCGGCAGCGGTCTCGGCGACGTCGTCGTCGGCATCGCGCGGATCGACGAAATGGCCGTGCAGGAACATCAGGTTCTTGTAGATATTCATGGCTCGTCTCCCTGCGGCGCCGGCCCGGTATGGACTGGCTTATTGAGTGATTCGCAAGGTACGCTCGCCGGATACGGCAAAAAAGCGCGCCGTTTGCAAGCCAGACTTGAAAGGGATTCAAGATGAATCGACCGCCGCTGCATGCGCTGCTGGGCTTCGCGACCGCTGCGCGCACGGGCAACCTGACCCGCGCCGCCGATTCGATGAACCTGACGGTCAGCGCCCTCAGCCACCAGATCCGCACCCTGGAAGAACGGCTGGGCCGACGCCTGTTCGAGCGCGGGCCGCGCGGAGTGCGGCTGACCGCCGACGGCGAGCGGCTGCTGTCGGTGGTCGCACCGCACCTGGATGCGCTCGACCATGCCCTGCGCCCCTACAGCCCGCGCCGCGACGAGGTGCTGACCCTGAGCCTGATGGCCTCGATGGCCTCGGCCTGGCTGGTGCCGCGGCTCGGCAGCTTCGTCGCCCGCTGCCCGCAGCTCGAGCTCAATCTGTTCTCGTCGGCGGCGGTGGTCGATTTCGATCGCGAGCCGGGCATCGACGCGGCCATGCGCGGCGGCTACGGGCGTTGGCCGGGATTGGTCACCGAGCATCTGTTCAACGAGACCCTGATCCCGGTCGCCAGCCCAGCCCTGATCGAACGCATGGGCGGCGAGTTGCCGGCGCAGGAGGACCTGCATCGCTGGCCCTTGCTCGGCGACCTGTCGCCGTATTGGAAAGACTGGTTCGAGCGTTACGGCGGCAAGATGCCGAACCGCTACGTCGCCCATTTCGACGATTCCGAAACCATGCACCGCGCTGCGGTCGAAGGCCTCGGCGTGGCGCTGGGCCGCATGGCGCGCACGCGCCTGCTGATCCAGAACGGCCAGTTGGTGCCGCTGAGCCAATGCCGGCTGCAGATCGATTGGGGCCATTACCTGGTGTACCCGCAGCGCTCGATCGATCACGCTGGGCTCGGCTCGTTCCGCACCTGGTTGCACGAGCAGGCGACGGCCTACGTCGCCGAGATGGAAGCCGATCACCTCGCCCGCCACGGACGCACCGCCAAGACGGCTAATGGCCCCGCCGCCAGCCCCGCGAGCGGCCCCGCCGGCAGCGGCGCCAAGGTCGTCCGCAAGCGCCGTTGAGCACATCCCCTGTGCAGGGCGCTTGCGGTAGGCTGGCGCCCCCTGTCCGATGCCACCGGAGTCCGTTGCATGGAACGTAACCGTACTGCCCGATTGCTGTTGCTCGCCGCGTTGCTGCCCGGCCTGGCCGTGGTCGCGCACGCGCAGAAGCCCGCCGCCAAGGCCAAGGCCGCCGAGAGCGCCGCCAAGACCGCCGAACCGGCCGCCAACGCCGCACTCAAGAAGGTCATCGCCGGCAGCTGGCGCGACCCGAAGAACGTCGCCCGCGACGCCTACCGTCATCCGCTGGAAACGCTGCAGTTCTTCGGCGTGCGTCCGGACCAGACCGTCATCGAGATCACCCCGGGCGGCGGCTGGTACGCGGAAATCCTCGCGCCGTATCTGTCCGAGCGCGGCCGCTACGTCGCCGCCGTGGTCGACCCCGACACGCAGTCCGAGGACGGCGCGCGCAAGTACTACGCCAAGGCCAAGACCAACCTGGAAACCAAGTTCGCCGGCGCGCCGGCGCAGTTCGACAAGGCCGTGGTCGCCGCCTACGACAGCTACAAGCCGGCGTTCGGCCCGTCCGCTTCGGCCGACGTCGTGCTGACCTTCCGCAATGTCCACAACTGGCGTTCGGCCGACCAGGCCGAGGGCATGTTCAAGGGCTTCTTCGACGTGCTCAAGCCGGGCGGCACCCTCGGCGTGGTCGAGCATCGCGCCAAGACCGACGTGTCGGCCAACGACAAGAGCGGTTACGTCGGCCAGGCGCAGGTCATCGCGATGGCCGAAGCGGCCGGCTTCAAGCTCGAGGCCAAGAGCGAGATCAACGCCAATCCGCGCGACACTAAGGACTACCCGAACGGCGTGTGGACCCTGCCGCCGTCGAACGACCACGCGGCCGCCGACGCGGCCAAGTACAAAGCCATCGGCGAAAGCGACCGCATGACCCTGCGTTTCCGCAAGCCGCGCTGAGTCCACCGACACAGCGCCGTAGTGCACCGCGAGGCGGCCCGCGCCGCCTCGCGCCCTGCCCGGCCCTGCCCGCGTGCTGATCGCCTTCAACAAACCCTATGGCGTGCTGTGTCAGTTCACCGACCGCAGCCTGCCGCCACGCCCCACCTTGGCCGGCTTCGGCCTGCCGCCGGACGTGTACGCGGCCGGTCGCCTGGACCACGACAGCGAAGGCCTGTTGCTGCTCACCGACGACGGCGGCCTGGCCCATCGCCTGACCGACCCGCGCCACAAACAGCCGAAGACCTATTGGGTGCAGGTCGAGGGCGATCCGCAGGATCAGGCGCTGAGCGCCTTGCGCGATGGCGTCGAACTCAACGACGGCCGCACCCTGCCGGCGCAGGTCGAACGCCTCGACGCGCCGGCGCTGTGGCCGCGCGATCCGCCGGTGCGTTTCCGCAAGACCGTGCCCGATGCCTGGCTGGCGATCACCATCCACGAAGGCCGCAACCGCCAGGTGCGGCGCATGACCGCCGCGGTCGGCTTGCCGACCCTGCGCCTGGTGCGCGTGGCGATCGGGCCGCATCGGTTGGACGGGCTGATGCCGGGGCAATGGAGCCCGCGCTGAGGACCGCTCAGTCGCGGCAGTGCCGCGCGGCCTCGGTGAGTTCGCGCACTTCCACGCCCTTGCAAAAATAGCCCGGCACCACGCAGTCCAGGTACGGCCGCGCATGCCGGCGCGATTCGGCCTTGCTCGACAGCACGGCCGGCGCAGCTGCGCCGGCCTCGGCGACGCAGCGCGCGTGCTTGTCGCGCATGTAGTCCTCGCAGGCGGCCGGGCTCAGGCCGTAGTTCTCTCGCGCCTGCGGACAGAATCCCAGGGCGGTCTCGCGCCAGAGCTCGAAGAACTCGCGCTTGGGAATCGGCCGCTGCTCGATCTCGGCGATGCGGTAGTCCGACGCCGGTGCGGCGAACCAGTGCAGATAAGCGAACACGCCGGCGGCGGCCAGGGCGATCGCGATCAAAATCCGTTGCATTCCTGTCCCGATACGTAGTGCGGCATTCGTGCGGCGGGAGATTGTCCCGCGCGAGGCGCTCTTAGGGTAGGAGCGGCGCCCTGCTGCTTGGATTCGCTTCGCTGCGCGCCGATCTGCGACCGCCGTCGCAAGCATGCGGCCAATCGCGAAGCCGCATGAGATATCGACCCGGTTTGATCCCGGGTCTGTCGTGGCGACACGGCGCCGCGCCCTCTAGCGTGCCGTGACGGGCGCGTGCCAGGACCGGCCGATGCGCCACCAGCCAAGTTCTCTCTGGGGGAGACTAGCCATGACACGACTGCGTTCGATTTCGTTCGGCTTCGGCGCGATGCTGTGTGCGTCCGCCGCGTATCTGTCGTATCCCGCACCGGCCGACAGCGCGGTCGGCCGGGTCGCCGCGGCCGAGGAGCCCGGGTTCGAACAGACCCCGCCGGTGCTCGAAGACAGCTTCATCACCCCGGTCGACGACCACCCCGACGGCAATGCGTTGCTGGAATTCACCTACGTCAAAGGCCAGGACCTGCCGGCCGAGATTCCGTTCAACGTCGGCGACAAGCCGGTCAAGCTGCAGCGCGACGAGCAAAACCCGCAGCTGTACCGGGCCATGATTCCGTTCGACTTCGACGGCTTGATCAAGGAACAGGAACTGCGCCAGGCGCTGGCCACCGAAGAGAAGGCCACGGTGCCGAGCTTCGACGGCCGCGAGCATCTCGGCGACAGCCCGATCAGCTTCCTGCCGCCGGACAAGCTGCGCGAACAGATCGCCGCGCGCACCCGCATCCGCATTCCCGGCGGCGTGCTGCTCGGCCCGCCGGCGATCGTGCGCCCCGAGCGCTCGCTGCTGGTCACCCACCCGGCCGTGGTCGAAGACCCGACCCGCACCTTCGACGCCTGCACCAACGCCGGCAATCCGAACGGCGCCTGGACCTTCAACCGGCTCATGACCAACATGGCCAATCAGCCGCTGACCGGCGTGGGCCCCTCCGACTTCGTCGAGAACTGGATCCGCACCTGGAACACCTCGACCACGGTCAACAGCTTCGTGGTGCCGGCGCGCACCTCGGTCAATTCGCAGGTGCTCGCCAGTTGGCCGCGCCTGAGCAACGGCAAGCTCGACCTGGCCCGTTCGCCGATGCGCCTGCTGGCGATCGTCAACCGCGTCGACCTGCGCGGCAACGCCGGCTACGGCGGCGGCAACGCCGGCGAGGGACGCTTCGTGTTCGGGGTGATCCGCCGCAACGCCACCGGCAGCTGCACCGTGCACCGCTTCACCGTGATCCTCGAATACGGCGTGCCGATCAACGGCTGCCCGGCGGTGCGCAGCTTCGCCCAGCAGTGGGGCGCGCTGGGTTCGATGAGCCTGGGCTCGTCGCTGTACAACTCGTCGCTGCAGGCGATCACCGACCAGTTCACCGGCGCCAACGCCGCGCCGCGCAAGCCCAACGGCAGCGCCATCAACCAGATCCGCACCAACGAGTTCCTGCAGAGCCCCTGGGAGCTGCGCGAGTTCAACATCGTGCGCGCCACCGCCCAGCTCGGCATCGTGCCGGCCAAGCAGACCCCGAACCACGTCTTCAACAACGCCGGCACCCTGCTCGCCAGCTACGTCAACGCCAACCAGGCGCAGGTGCTGGTCGAACAGCACTCGGTGCCGCTGAGCTATCTGGGCACGCCGTTCCTGACCGGTTCGGTGCGCAACCCGAGCCCGCAGGTGGCCTGGACCCACCCCGGCATCGTCAACAACAACGCCCGCAACAAGCTCTCGCTCAACACCTGCGACGCCTGCCACGGCCGCGAAACCCTGACCACCAGCTTCCTGCATGTGGGCCCGCGCTCGTCCGGCGCGCAGGCGACGCTGTCGCGGTTCCTGATCGGCAACGGCACCCTGGCCAGCCCGACCACCTTCAACATGGCCGACCCAGTGGTCGGCTCGACCGTCCGCAACTACGGCGACCTGGTCCGCCGCCAGGCCGATCTGGCGACCCTGCAGAGCAATGCCTGTCTGTCCGGCGGCGTGTTCCAGCAGGCGCAGTTCCAGCCGATGCTGGCCACGCACTGAGCCTTACCCAAGCAGCAAACGAAACAGGCGCCGCAAGGCGCCTGTTTCTTGTACCCGGACCATGAAAGCCAGCGCAGCCAAGCCGCTTATTTATTGTCCGGCGGCGCCACCGGCACCGAGTTAGCCCCCGGCCGCGACAGCAGCACCACCCCGCCCAGCACCACCGCGGTGCCGACCAGTTGGATCGCGGTGATCGACTCGCCGAGCACCCAGGCACCGAGGAACACCAGCGACACCGGCCCGATCACCGAGAACTGCGCGGCGGTGCCGGCGCCGAGTCGGGCCACCGCGGCCATGGTGAAGGTCACCGGCAGGAAGGTGCAGAACACCGCGTTCGCCGTCGCCAGGCCGTAGACCTGCCACGGCAGGCCGAGCAGGCCGCTCGGGTCGCGCGCGATCAGGTAATGGATCAGGGTCGCCGCGGTCGACACCACCATCGCGTAGGCGACCAACTGCAGCGAACCCATGCGCTTGACCAGCTCGCCGGACATGGCGAGGTACAAGGCATAGCTGACCGCCGCACCCAGCACGAGCGCGCTGCCGAACAGCACGTGCTCGCCCTGCACGCGCAGGTTCTCGACCATCACCAGGACCACGCCGGCATAGCTGACCGCCAAAGCGATCCACTCCTTGGCGGCGACCTTGCGCCGGTAGGCGAACAGGCCGATCAGCAGCACGATGGTCGGGTTGAGGAACAGGATCAGCCGTTCCAGCGACACCGGCACGTACTCCAGGCCCCAGAAGTCGAGCAGGCTGGACAGGTAATAGCCGAGCACGCCGAGCACCAGGATCAGGCCGAGGTCCCGGCGCGACGGCAAGGCCTGGCGCTGGCGCGCGCGCTGGGTCTCGCGGATGCCCAGCAGCACGAACAAGGGCAGCGACAAGGCCATGCGCAGGGTCAGCACGTCGAGCGAATCGACGCCGTAGCGGTATTGCAGCTTGGCCAGGATCGCCTTGGCCGAGAACAACACCGCGCCGCTTGCGGCGAGGGCGATGCCGAGGCGTCGGGCGCGGTTCGGAGCGACGACGGAAACGGCAGGAGATACAGCAGTCATGGCGGGCAGGCGTTGGGGGCGTGGAAGACTACGGTGGCGGCGGGCGGAATCGAACCGCAGCGCAGCAGCGGGCCCCGGGCGGCGTCGATCATGGCAGAGCGCTCAGGCCTCGGCACTGGCCGCATCCAGCGCGGCGATCTCGTCGGCCGACAGAGACAGCCGCGTCGCCGCGAGCAGCTCCTGCAACTGCGCCACGCTGGTCGCGCTGGCGATCGGCGCGGTGATCGAGGGCCGCGCGATCAGCCAGGCCAGGGCCACCTGGGCCGGCGTGGCGCGCTGGCCGGCGGCGACCGCGTCGAGTGCGGCGAGGATGCGCAGGCCGCGTCCGTCGAGATAACGGGCGACCGCGCCGCCGCGCGCGCGGCTCTTGTCGAGATCGGCGCGGCTGCGGTACTTGCCGGTCAGGAAGCCGCTGGCGAGGGCGTAGTAATTGATGACGCCGAGCCCGCGCTCGCGCACCAGCGGCTCCAGCTCGGCTTCGTACACGGCGCGGTCGTAGAGGTTGTAGTGCGGCTGCAGGGTTTCGTAGCGCGGCAGGCCGTGGCGTTCGGCGACGTCCAGGGCCTCGGCCAGGCGCGCGGCCGAGTAGTTGGAGGCGCCGATGGCGCCGACCTTGCCCTGCTCGATCAGGCGCGCGAACGCGCCCAGGGTGTCTTCGAGCGGGACTTTCGGGTCGTCCGCGTGTGCCTGGTAGAGATCGATGCGGTCGGTGCGCAGGCGGCGCAGCGAGTCCTCGACCGCGGCCTGGATGTTGGCCGGCGACAGCCCGGGCCGCTGCGACCATTTGGCGACCTTGGTGGCGATGACGATGCGCTCGCGACGGCCGCCGCCCTGGGCCAGCCAGCGGCCGATCAGGGTCTCCGACTCGCCGCCGGCGTTACCGGGCACCCAGGCCGAGTAGGCGTCGGCGGTGTCGACCAGGCCGAAGCCGGCTTCGGTGAACGCGTCCAGCAGGGCGAAGGTGGTCGCCTCGTCGGCACTCCAGCCGAACACGTTGCCGCCGAAGGCCAGCGGCGCCGCCGACAGAGATGAACGGCCGAGCGGTCGCAGGCTCATTGCGGATTCCTTAATCGAAGAGCATCCATGATGCGCCGCCGCATTCGACCGTGGCATCACCGAATCTGCAACGCCGCGTTGCCGAGCGCGGCGGGTTGTCGCAGGGGCTGTGAACTGTTCAGCTTTTCGGCTTTTTACCCCGCCTTTATGTGAAGGTTTCTGTTAACTTTCGACCGTTTCCTCGCGGTTCATTTATGCGAATTCAGCGTGAAATATCCGCCCTAGGGGATTCCAAGGACGTATGAGCACTGCCGCGACTTCCACGGGCCGGATTCTTGTCGTCGACGATCAGGCTGCGAACCTGCGCGTCGTCACCGCCCTGCTCTCGCGCCAGGGTTACGAGGTCGTGTCCGCCTCGACCGGCGACGAGGCCCTGCGCCTGTACGCCGAATCGCCGCCGGACCTGATCCTGCTCGACGTGATGATGCCGGGCATGGACGGTTTCGAAGTCATGGCCGCGTTGCGCGCCGACTCGCCGCTGCGCGTGCCGGTGGTGTTCGTGACCGCCGCCCACGACCGCGACCTGCTGCTGCGCGCTTTCGATGCCGGCGTGGTCGACTACGTCACCAAGCCCTTCCTGCCCGAAGAGCTGCTGGCGCGGGTCAACGCCCATGTCGGCCTGAAGCTGACCCGCGACCGCCTCGAGCGCGTCGCCCGCGAGCGCGAGGAACTGGTCAACCTGGTCGCCCACGACCTCAAGAACCCGCTGACCAGCGTGCTGTTCGCCAGCGACCTGCTGTTGCACAACGGCTGTAAGCCCGAACGCGTGCCGCGCTACCTGCAGATGATCCACGAGAGCGCCGACGACGCGCTGGGCTACATCCGCCATTACCTGGAAAGCCAGGCCGGCACGCGCGAGCACGGCGCGAGGCAGGGCCGCGCCGACCTCAGCGAAACCCTGGGCTGGCTGGTGCGCCGCTACGAGATGCAACTCGACGCACGCGGCATCCGCGTCGAGATCGCCCCGCCGCCGCACGGCACTGCGCAAGTGGCGATGGACCCGCGCGTGTTGCGCCAGGTCAGCGAGAACCTGGTCACCAACGCGATGAAGTACGCCCCGAACAGCGACCTGCTGCTCGCCGCGCGCAACAGCGCCCCCGGCTTCTGGCAGTTGATCGTCGCCGACCGCGGCCCCGGCATCCCGGTGGCGCGCCAGCGCGAACTGTTCAAGCCCTTCGTGCGCCTGCACGACGACGACGTCGACGACGGCCTGTCGAGTGGCCTGGGCCTGTCGTTGGCGAAACAGATCGTGGTCAACGCCGGCGGCCAGCTTTGGTACGAGGAACGCAAGAACGGCGGCTCGCGCTTCATCATCGAGTTGCCGGAAGCCGCGCCGGAGTAGTCGGCTCTCGGGCCGGCGTCTGGGGCTCGGGGTCGGTGCGGCGCGAGCTGCGACCGCGGGATGCGCAGAAGGATCAACGCAGATGGCGTTGCCCGAAGCCGTTCCTCCTCGTGTGTAGGAGCGGCGTGAGCCGCGACCGCGGGACGCGCAAAGACGACAATGCCAAAGTCGTTCATCGAAGCGGCGTGCTTTCGCGGGGGTAGGAGCGACGCAAGTCGCGACAACGTTGTTTCGATCTCGCGGCGTATCACTCAAGCAAGATTTAGATCAAGATCAAACGCTAAAAGCTTCCGCCACTAAAGCGGCGGGTTACTTTCTTTTGTCATAAGTAACAAAAGAAAGTAACCAAAGAAGTTGCTTTTCTTTGAATCACAGGCCCGCACGAGCGGTGCCGACGCAGGGCTTTTTCATACGGGACATCCCTGCCCCGATGAAAAACGGCCTGCATCCATGCAGGCCGCCCTCCGGGTCTTCTGTTGCCTTCGCTAGTGTTTTGCGACGCACAGCAACAGCATCCCTGCAGCTATGACGGTTCAAAGGTAGGAGC
>NZ_JBQEOE010000057.1:14868-23145 GCF_052045105.1 Lysobacter sp. 22409
TCGCGGCTCGCGCCGCTCCTACCCTAAGAGCATGGCAACCGTTGCTGTTGCTGTGAAAGCTTGGCGCAGTCCCGAACCGCGAGAACACCGGGAGACCCGGAGGGCGGCGCACAGGACGTGCGCCGTTTTTCGATAGGACAAGGATGTCCTATCGGAAAATCCCGGCGGCAGCACCGCACTCGTGGCCTGCGCCCTTGCAAGGAGATCCCTTTTCTTTGGTTAGCTTTGACCGAAGGGAATCCAGACGGACTTTTGGGCTTAGCAAAAGAAAGTAACCCGGCCGCGTCAGCGGACGGAAGCTCTGCTCTTGCGCTGGCTTCTTAAAGAAATAAGATCAAACGCCTAAAGCTTTCGCCACTAAAGCGGCGGACGGAAATTTTGCTTCGGCCTTTATCCGATTGATGCGCCGCTAGACCGTCACATCGCGGTCGCGGCTCGCGCCGTTCCTACCCCTTAGGCTCCCGAAGCCGCTAGGCGAAACCGAAAACACGCGACCACCTTCGGCATGCCCCAAACGAACGAAGCCGGCGCTAGCGCGCCGGCCTCGGGGTATGACGGTTTCAAGCGACTACATTCGCAATCCGGCCACGGCGCAACCACACGCCGATGCCCTATCACTCGGCCTAGTCCACCAGCCCGACGACTTACTCGCTGGCGCTTTCTTCGCTCGCCGCCTTGCGCGTGCCCGACTTGCGGCGCGAGGCGCTGCCGTTGCTATCGGCGCGGCGCGCATCGATGCGACGGGCGCTGCCTTCGATCGGGTCGCCTTCGGCCTGATGTTTCGCCTTGCGGCGCGCGGCGGCGTACCAGAGCAGGCCGGCGCCGGCCACGGCGGCGACCGCGACCACCGGGTTGCGGCGGATGAAACCGCCGGCGGTGCGCGCACCGGTCTTCAGTGCGCCCAGCTTGACGCCCGTCTCCAACCACTGGCCGGCCTTGGGCACATGCTGCTTGATGTTATCGCCGACCGACGACACCAGCTCCAGTGCGCGCTCCGGGAATGAAGTGAACTTGCTCATCGTGTCGATCCTGTGACGAGAGAAACAGACTCCAGTGTCGACGCGGAACCGTTGAAATTCTGTGAGCGCAGTCGCGTCGGACCGGCTGCCGGCTGAATACGGCGCGGTATCGACGACTTCGGCCGATACATAGCCCTTGCACAGCCAACCCATGACCAACACACCTCGCTCATCGCGGTTGACGCATCGGCGCCTTGTGCGACGCCGCTGTGCTCAGGTGCCGCGCGGCTTGGCCCGGTGGGTCGCAGTCGCCGTCCACGGATCGTCGGGCCAGGGGTGCTTGGGATAGCGCCCCTTCATTTCCTTTTTGACCTCGGGGTAGGTGCGCTCCCAGAAACCGCGCAGGTCCTGGGTAACCTGCAACGGCCGCCCGGCCGGCGACAGCAAGTGCAAGGTCAGCGGCACGCGGCCTTCGGCGATGCGCGGCGTATCGGCCAGGCCGAACAGTTCCTGCAGCTTCACCGCCAGCACCGGTGGTACGGCGGCGCCACGTCCATCGGCGGCATGCTCGTCGTAGGCGTAGTCGATGGCGCGCTCCATCCCCGACGGCACCACCATGCGGGTCGGCGCGAGTGCGTCCAGCCGTTGCCGCCACGACCAGTCCGACAGCGAACGCAGGGCTTCGCCGAACGCGCCCTCGTCGAGCGCATCGAGGCGGGTCTTGCCGCGCAAGGCCGGCTTCAGCCAGTCGTCGATACCGGCCATCAAGGCCTCGTCGGACAGGTCCGGTAGCGCGTTGTCGCCCTGGGCCAGCTCGGGCATCCACTCGCGCAGGCAGCGCACACGCGCACGCCACTGGCGCAGGCCGCCGGTCCACGGCAGCGCGTCGAGACCGAGTTGGCGCACCGCATCGACCAGGGCATCGGCGTAACGCGAGGGATCGGGTTTGGCGAGCGGACGGCTGTCGAGCACGATGCGGTCGTAGCGGCGCTCGCGCACCGCCGCGATCGCGCGCGCGGCGGCGTCCCAGACCACCCGGTCCTCGCTGACGAAACGCTGCGGGAACTCGCGCTCCAGGCGCGCTTCGTCGAGCGGCGAGGCGCGCAGCACGCGCGCATCGCGCGGGTCGTCGCGCAGCTCGCTGATCACCAGCCACCGTTCGCCGTAGACCGCGCTGTCGTCGAACAACTTGGCGCTGCGGCCGTTGGCGAGCTGATAGCGGTAAGGGTCGCTGGGGTGCTGGCGGGCGATGCGGTCGGGGAAGGCATGCAGCAGCAGGTCGCCGAGCGCGTGCGCGGGCACCTGGGTCGGCGGTGTCGCGTCGACGCGCAGGCGCCGGCGCCATTGCTTGGCGGCCTGGTCGAGCGCGGCCAAGGCCGAACGCGAAGCATCGGCCGGTGCGCGGCCCTGGCGGAACGCGGCCAGCGCCTGCCAGCGCGCGGCCAGCGCGTCGCCACCGCTGCGCAGCGGGTCGCGCGCTTCGATCAAGGCGGCCAGGTCGCCGGCCAGGGCGCGTTCGCGCGCATCGCTGGGCGCCAGCAGCATCGCCGCCAGGCGCGGATGGGTGCCGAGCGTGAGCATGCGCCGGCCGAACGCGGTGATGGTCGGCGCCGCATCGCCGCGGCCGGCTTCGAGCGCGCCGAGCCGCAGCAACAGTTCGCGTGCCGCGCCCATCGCCCCGCCCGGCGGCGCATCGACGAAACGCAGGCCGGCATCGCCCCAGGCAGCGAGTTCGAGCGCCAGCCCGGCCAGTTCGACCTGGGCGATCTCGGGGCGCCGCTGCGGTTCCAGGCGTTGCGATTCCGGCCACAAGCGATACGCCCAGCCTTCGGCGACGCGGCCGGCACGGCCGGCACGCTGATCGGCGGACGCCTGGGCGATGGCGACCACGTCGAGGCGCGAGAAGCCGCTGTTGGGGTCGTAGCGCGGCTCGCGGGCCAGGCCGGCGTCGATCACCACGCGCACCCCGGGCAGGGTGACGCTGGACTCGGCGACGTTGGTCGCCAGCACGACCCGGCGGCGGCCGTCGGGATCGGGCTGCAGGACCCGGCTTTGCTGCTCGACCGGCAGTTCGCCGTGCAGGCTCAGCACGTCGATGCCGCGCAGCGCCTCGCTGCCGGCCAGGGAGGTATCGGCGCGCGCGATCTCGCGCTGTCCGGGCAGGAACACCAGCACGTCGCCGGGATGCTGCTGCAGGGCGTGCTCGACCGCGCGCCGCAGCTGGTGTTCGAGTTTTTCCTCGCGCCGCGCCGGGTAGTGCCCAATCGTCACCGGATAGCTGCGCCCGGCACTGCTCAGGCGCGGCGCATCCAGAAACTGGGCCAGCCGTTCGCCGTCCAGCGTCGCCGACATCACCACGATGCGCAGGTCCTCGCGCAGCGAGGCCTGCACGTCGAGCGCCAGCGCCAGGCCGAGGTCGGCGGCGAGATGGCGCTCGTGGAATTCGTCGAACACCAGGGCGCCGACGCCTTCGAGGCTGGGGTCGTCCTGGATCATCCGGGTCAGGATGCCTTCGGTGACCACTTCGATGCGGGTGCGCGCGGAGACTTTGTTCTCGAAGCGGATCCGGTAGCCGACGGTTTCGCCGGCGGCCTCGCCGCGTTGCCGCGCCATGAACTGCGCGGCGGCGCGCGCGGCGACGCGGCGCGGTTCCAGCATGACGATGCGTTGGCCCTGCAGCCACGGCGCATCGAGCAGGGCCGGCGGCACCTGGGTGGTCTTGCCCGCGCCGGGCGGCGCTTCCAGGACCAGGCGCGGATGCGCGGCGAGGCTGTCGCGGATCGACGGCAGCAGGGAATCGATCGGGAATTCGGCGGCGTTCACGCGCGCAAGGATACGGTGCGCGGCGCCGATGCGTGCGCGATCGACGCAACCGCCCCGCGAGCACGCCCGCGCGCGACGACGCCGCGGCCGCGCCGGTATTCCTCGGCGTTACGACGAACCTGGGTACGGCTCAGTCCTTGGCGAACTCGCCGCAGCCGTACAACAGCCGGCCGCCGTCCTCGATATCGCCGATGAACACCAGGATCGCCTGACTGTATTTCTTGCGCTTGGTGTCCTGGCAGGGTTTGTCCTTCGGGCTGGCGGTGAGCATGACCAGAAGCTCCTGTTGCTCGCCGGCGATGCTCTGCTTGCCGGACAGCGCGTACTGGGCGGTCAGCTCCAGCGGACCCGGCTCGGGCTTGACCGAGGTCAGGGTGCCGTGGGCGGCGCGGACGCCGCGCGGAAGGGCTAGATCGAATACGACCTGGCCGGGGCCGCTGCGCTTGAGCTGGATGCTCCAGCCGGCCTGACCGTAGTTGCCGCCGTCGAAAGTCGCTTTCGGAAAGTCGTACTTGGGCTTGGATTCGGCAGGTGCGGACGCCGGCAGGCAGGCGAGCAGCGACGCCAGCCCCAGCGCGAAGATCGTCGAGATGATGCGCATTGCGATTTCCCCATGGCGACCGCCCGGCCGCCTTCGAAGGGCATAACGCCGCGTCGCCACGGTCGTGAATCCGCCGCCCGCGACGGCACGGCGGAACCACGATGCGGGCACCGCGCGGCCGTGGACGGCCGAAACTTGGGCTGGCCCGGCCCAGCGCCTACACTGCGCGCTGTTTTCCGCAGCATCTCCACTCATGCAACTGATCGACATCGGCGCCAACCTCACCCACGACAGCTTCGACCACGACCGCGACGCCGTGCTGCAGCGCGCGCGCGACGCCGGCGTGGCGCGCATGGTGATCACCGGCGCCAGCCGCGAGCATTCGCCGCAGGCGCTGGAACTGGCGCGCCGCCACCCGGGCGAGCTGTTCGCGACCGCCGGCGTGCACCCGCACCATGCGAGCGAGTACACCGCCGAATGCGACGCCGAGATGCGCGCGCTGCTGGCGCACGACGAGGTGGTGGCGGTCGGCGAATGCGGGCTGGACTATTTCCGCGACTTCTCGCCGCGCCCGGCGCAGCGGCGTGCTTTCGAGATGCAGCTGCAGACCGCGGTCGACACCGGCAAGCCGCTGTTCCTGCACCAGCGCGATGCGCACGCCGACTTCATGGCGATGATGCGCAACTTCGACGGCAAGCTCGGCCCGGCCGTGGTGCATTGCTTCACCGGCACGCGCGAAGAGCTGTTCGATTACCTCGACCAGGACTGGTACGTCGGCATCACCGGCTGGCTCTGCGACGAACGCCGTGGCCTGCACCTGCGCGAGCTGGTCAAGCACATCCCGGCGGCACGGCTGATGATCGAAACCGATGCGCCGTACCTGTTGCCGCGCACGGTCAAACCGGCGCCGTCGCACCGGCGCAACGAACCGATGTACCTGGCGCACATCGTCGAGGAACTCGCCCGCGACCGCGGCGAAGACGTGGCGACGACCGCGGCCAACAGCAGCGCGGCCGCCACCGCCTTCTTCCGGCTGCCGGCGGCGTAAGCACTCGCCGCCGGTTGACGCCCTCGGGCCGGCGAACTCACTTCATGGTGAAGTTGCCGCAGCCCTTCCATACCTTCCACGGCCCGAGCTTGGCCGGCGTAAGAACGACGGTGTAGGTGTAGGAACCGTACCTTCCGGTGCTCTTGCCCTTGGCGTCGATGCATTGTCTGCCGAGCGGCACCGGCGCCAGCTTCGTGCTCAGACCCGTCGCGGCGGTCCCGTCGCCTAGCTTGCCGACCAACAGGTAATCGCCCATGCCCGAGGCCGCCTTCTGCTGCAGCTTGCCTCTCAGCGGCGTCCGCGACTCCGGCACGGTCAGGGCGTAGTCGACCGAGTAATCCGGCTGGGTGGTCATCGCCACGATCCAGTCGGCGCCATTGCCGCCGCGGAACACCGGCGCCGGAAAGGTGATCTGCTGGGCGGCCGCGGGCGCGGCTGCGAGAGCGGCGGCCAGGCCCAATCCGGCGACGGCGGCGAACATGATGCGCATAAGAGACTCCTGTAGGGGCGACGTGGTGCCGCCGATACCGCTACCAACGCAGCTTCACCGCCGCCGTGAAGCGCCGTCGTCGCGCCGGGCGGTGGCCCGTGGCCGCGATGAAGGCGAAACGACGGTGCGGGGAAGACTGCCGCGGCAACAGGAAAGGCGGCGTCAGCCTCCATCAACGCGGCACGGCGCGGCTTGAGGACAGCGTCCTGGGACGGCGACGGGACAGGCACTAGACTGAGCCGCCTTCGCCGCCCGTCGCGCGCCTTTCGCACGGCGCTGACGACCGCCTCCCCCGCTGCTCGCCTGCCCCGCAAGGATCGACTTCATGGATCACCCCGCATCGCGGTCGCCCGTCTGGTTTCCGCTCGCGCTCGGCGCCTGCGTCTTCGTACTGACCGCAGCGTTCTTCCTGGTCGCGCAGATCGAGCATCCCCTGCCCGAGGGCGCCGACGGCGCCGCCAGCCAGGTCTACGCCTGGCTCGAATGGCTGTGCGGCATCGGCCTGCTGATCGGCGTCAACCTGGTCCTGGCCAGCGCGATCATCGCGCGCCGCGGCCCGCCGCAACGTGCCTGGGCCGCGCTGTTGGTCGCGGTGGCGCTGGTGTTCGGCCTGGGCTATCTGTGGTCGATCGCGGTCATGCAATCGATGCAGGCCCTGAGCGACAGCGTGTCGACAGTGACGCTGTATCGCTGGGTGCCGCCGCTCAACGCCGTCAAGGTGGTGGTCACTTCTTCGATCGGCCTGGCAATCGCCTTCGTCGTGGGCGGCCGCGGCCCGACTCCGGTGGTCTGGAGCGGTGGCCAGCGGCGCCTGATCGGCGCGCTCGTCGCGTTCGGCGTCTGCGCCGGCGTGTTGTTGCTGCTTCAGCACAGCCTGAGCCGCTTCACCGCTCTGGACGACAACGCCCAACGCCACGGCATGACCCTCGCCGCGCTCGGCATCGGCTTCCTGCACGGCCTGTGCTGGGCTCTGCTGCCGGCGCGCCGCGGTGCCGGCGCGATGCCGGCCTTGATCTCGGCCCTGCTGACGCCGCTGCTGATCGTGCTGTCGACGCTGCCGCTGCTGTTGTTGGGCGACAAGCTCGGCCTGGCCGAGCTGCTGGTCATCGTGTTGCTGCTGCTGTTCGCCGCGCCGGTGCTGGCCTCGCTGCTGGTGGTGTGGCTGCACCGCAGGCGTTATCCGGCAGCGCAGGCCTGACGATCTGCGTGGGTCGCACTGAAACCAACGGCCCGCTCGCAGCGGGCCGTTGGTTTTAGCGGGGCGCGGTAGCGCGATCAGTACATTGCGAGGTCGCCGCAACCGCGCATCTGCGGCAGGCCCTCGACGGTGACCTGGACGCTGTGCCGGTGCGCGCCGTCGCCGTCGTCGGTGCAGTCCTTGCGGCTGATCTCGACCACCATCGGCTTGGCGCCCTGCTTCGTCGCCAGTTCGCCGCTCAACACGATCAGGGAACCCGGCGCGTCGGCCGGCTGGCCCTTGTAATCGACCGTGCCGCTGGCCTTCTCGCTGCCGCTGCCCCAGGTCAGCTCGACCTGGTGCGACCTCTCGCCGGTGGCCTGGATCTCGATGCCCCAGTGCTCGCCGAAGCCCTTGAACGCCGGCACCGGACTGACCTTGCCGACCTGATCGGCGCCGATCTTGCCCATCGGCCGGCCCGCCGGCCCCGGATCGCTCGCCGGCGTCGCGGCCGCATCGGCGCTCACCGTGTCCTTGGCCTGCTCGGGGGCCGCGCAACCGGCGGCGAAAGCGATCGACAGGATCGCAGCGAAAGGCATCGGGCGCATGGGGTTCTCCTGGGTAACGTGGGGCCGGTCCATCGCGGCCGGTGCGACGTTGTAACGCAGCAACGGTGCACGAGGGGTCAATGGCGGCGGAGCGCGTTCAGTCGCGCGGCAATGCCGACGCGGGCCGTTGCCGTTGCCTTGAAGATTTTGCTGTTGTTGTGGCTGTGCGTCGCCTCGCACTAGCGAAGGCAACAGAAGACCCGGAGGGCGGCGCGCAGGGATGCGCGCCGTTTTTCATCGGGACAAGGATGTCCCGTATGAAAAATGCCTGCGTATACATCGATCGTGCGGGCCTGTGATTCAAAGCAAAAGCATTTTTCTTTGGTGACTTTTGACCGAAGGGAATCCAGACGGACTTTTGTTGCTTTAGACAAAAGAAAGTTACCCGCCGCTTTAGTGGCGGAAGCTCTTAGCGTTTGATCCTATTCTTGTTTCTGAAGAAGCCATAAGCAAGTGCAGAGCTTCCGTCCGCTACGNGGCCGGGTTACTTTCTTTTGCTAAGCCCAAAAGAAAGCTAACCAAAGAAAAGGGCTCTCCTTGCAAGGGCACAAGCCACGAGTGCGCAGCTAGCGCCGGGATTTTTCGATAGGACATCCTTGTCCTATCGAAAAACGGCGCACGTCCTGTGCGC
>NZ_JBQEOE010000058.1:0-22875 GCF_052045105.1 Lysobacter sp. 22409
CCGCGGGGATTTTTCATACGGGACATCCCTGTCCCGATGAAAAACGGCGCGCATCCTTGCGCGCCGCCCTCCGGGTCTTCCATTGCCTTCGCGAGTGCTCGGCTGCGCACAGCAACAGCAACAACGGCCAAGGCCAAGGCCAAGGCAGCAGCATCGAAACCGGCCGCGCCAGCTTGGAGCCCCGCGGTCGCGGCTCGCGCCGCTCCTACCCCGCGAGAGCATTCCGCTTCGCCGGGCGATGTCAGCGTTGTTATTTCTGCGCGCCCCTTGGTCGCGGCTGACGCCGCTCCTACAAGGGAAGGCGCGACCTCCCCCTGTTCAAGAAGAGCAAAACTTCCGTCCGCTACCGCCGCCGCAGCCTGGAATGCGTAACCGACCGCGACGCCTCGCGGCCGCACAAACGAAAACGCCAGGCCCGGAGGCCTGGCGTTCGTACGACCGGGGTCGTTGTGTAGCTTAGTTGCGCTTGGCCATCGCGCCCTGCGCTTCGCCCATGGTCTTCAACGCGGTGCTGACGGCGTTGATGAACATCGAGTACATCTGGCTCTGCACGGTCAGCTCGGTGGAGTCGGCCGCGGTCGGCTTGTCGCCGATCGCTTCGGCCTTGTCCATCAGAGCGTTGCCGGCCTTCTCGATGAGCGTGCCCATCGCGGTGGCGAACGCCACCAGCCAACCGCCGCCGCCGGCACCGGAACGGCCGCCGCGCTTGCTGTTACCCGACTCGTCGACGCCTGCGCTGTCGACCATGTTCTGCTGCGACAACTGGGCGTACTGAACGTTGATATCCGACATGACGCTCTCCCTGGTTTTTTGGTAGGTCAGCCGCCCCGGTCAGATCGTCTGCGGTAGCGGGATTGGTAAGCCTGTAGATGAATTATCGGGATCGCCGCAAGACTGTATAGCTGGGGCGTTCCCTAGGGCGAAACCGTTGCGGCCGGGCGTTTTCGCAAGATTTGTGAACGCGCTCACCTCGTGTCGCCGGCAGCGCCGATTCAGCGGTAGGTCTTGACCGGCTTCTTGATGCCCAGCGACGACGGCAAGCCGCTCGGCGGCGGTGCCGGCGTCGATCCGCCGCCGCTTGCGGTCGTCTCGTCCTCAAGGTCCGGCTGGGTCTCCAGCCACTGCCGCGCCTTCTCTTCGCCGTCGCGCTGGCTGCGCTGGCTGAACTCGAGCGCGCGCTGCACTTTCGGGTCCTTGAGCGGCGCCTCGAAGGCCTTGGTCAGGCCGTCGCGCTCGCCCGGCTGGATGATGCGGTTTTCCTGCAACAGGTCCAGGGTCTGGCTGAGGTTGGCCATCAGCGCCTGCGGATCGGCGGCGTCGCTGGGCTTGGCCTCGTCGAGCGCGCGGGCGAAGTGGTGCAGCAGCGCGTCGCGGTCGGCCGCGTCGATGCCGGACTGTTCGTTCAACAGGGCCTCGAAGTCGGCGAACATCTGCTCGCGCTGTTCCTGGGTCGGGGTGAAGGGCTGGGACATCGGACTCTCCTGTCGCAACGATGGCGGTGATGGCGATAACGAATCAGTAGACACTGCGCGCGCGACGCTCAGGAAGCGGCAACGCGTCGATCTTTGACGGGCATCTCCCGGCGGTCGCCGTCGCGACGCACGGCGAGCGACCGGAGGCGATCGAGTATCGGCGATGCCCGCGAACGCGAAAGCCTGGGAACATCCCCAGGGTGTGGCATGCAGTGCGGCATGCGGCGCGGCGTGCGGCAGTGAGAGTGGAACCCGGACATGAGCGGATCGCTGCGGCTCAACGCCGCGGCGCGAACCCCCGCTCGGTCAGGGCGACGCGGCGGAAATCGATGCCGATGCCGCGACCGATGGCGTTGACGCCGTCGCGCAGGCTGGCGCGCTCGGCCGGACTGGCGGCGTTCTGCCAGGCCGCCGCGGCCAGGGTCGCGACCAGACCGTAGAGCTCGGCCGCCTCCTGCATGTCGGCGCGATCCATCGTGGTCATCTTCTCGCCGCGCGCGAGGCTGTCGCCGAGGCGTTGGCGCAGGGCCGCGAAGGCGGCGCCGTGATCGCTGCGCGCACCGTCGTTGACCAGGGTCCAGCCGTAGATCATGAAGGCATTGATGACGTCGCCGAGATTGCGCGTCGAATAGCCGTGCCCAGCGAGGCGCCGCTGGAACTGCGCCTGCAGGCGCCCGGACTGCAGGGCGAGCAGGACCTGCTCGCGATCGCCGCCGAGCTGGCGCGCCAGCAACTCGCGAAAACGCGGATTGCGCACGAACTCGGCATCGATGCCGCGCAAGGTCGCGTGGTCAAGGGTCGCCCGGCGCCCGGTCAGGCTGTCGGCGAAGGCGGCATTGAGCGTTTTCGATACCGCCGGCACCGGCGCGAACGTCAGGCTGTCGAAGCCCAGGGCCGCGCGTTTGCCGGCGCGCTGGTTCGGCGCCGGCTTGTCGCCTGGCTTATTCGTCGGCGTGGCGGCCTCGTCGCCGCGGTGACGCATGATCTGCGAATGGGTGTAGGCGCCGACGCCGTCGATCAACGGCGCCGTGTCCTGTGCGCGCGCAGCGCCCGGCGAGGCGGCGAGCAGCAATGCGAGCGCGGCGACGCCGACGGTAGCTGTCGTAGTCGTGGCGATGCGACGGTCCATGAGCGGGATCTCCCTGCCCGTTCCGTACCCGGCGCGGCTCGCGCCCGCTCGAACACGGGCGGGCCGGACGCGGGCGGGCCAGGCACGAACGGGCATCGGCTCAGTCGTGGAAATGCGGATCGATGCTGAGCTGGCCGAGGTTGCGCGAAGCGAAGCGGCGCATCAACTCGGGGCTGGCGTCGCGGATCGCATCGAAACTGGAACGCGAGCGCACGTCGGCGCGCAGTTGCCAGCCCTCGGCGGTCTTGGTCAGCAGCAGATCGGTGCCGGGCAAGGTGCTGTCGGCGAGCCGCAGCAAGACCTGGCCTTCTTCGCCGCCGGCGGCGCCCTCGCCGACCGCGAGCTGGCGCACGTGGCGCTCGATCAGGTCGGCGAACGCAGCGGCGTTCGAGTTCGGCAGGCTCGGCTGAGTCTGGGTGGCGGCGTCGCGCATCGCCAGTTGCGCCTGCCACATCGCCGAGGCCTCGGCCGGCGGCAGGCTGGCGAGCTCCTGCCGGCCCTGCTCTTGGCCGCTGCCGGCGTTGCGTTCTTCCAGACGGCCGTGTTGGCGCGAGTGCTCGGCGACGGTGCGGGCATGGGCCTCGCCGGCGTGCGCGGCGCGGCGCGCGTCGGCCTTGGCGTTGCCGGGGCCGCCTTCCTGGGCCTGCTTCTTCAACATCGCCGCGGCTTCTTCCTCGCGCGCCAGGCCTTCCTGGCCGGGCAACTGGCCGAGCTTGCCTTCGCGTTGCTGCATCAGGGTGCGGAAGCGGTCGATCGTGCCCTCGGCCGGCGGCTCGCGCCGGGCCTCGCGGGGCTTGTCGGTCTGGCGCGTGGATTCGCTGCGCTGGGCCGAATCGGAATCGGACGTCGAGGAGCTGCGGGTGATGCTCATGGCGACCTCGTTCAGAAGGGGCCGTTCGTGTTCTGGCGCGTGGCCAGCATCAGATCGGCGTTCATGGCTTCCTCGCGGCGCGCGGTCAGGGTGTTCTGTTCCTTGCGCCACAGGTCCTTGCGTTTTTCCAGCGCGTCCAGCCGTGCCTTAGCGCGGAAGAACGCCTTGCGGGCCTCGTCGAGCGAGGCTTCGGCTTCGCGCAGCTTGCCTTGCGCGTCGAGCAGCCGTTGTTGCGCGGCGACCGCCAGTTCGCCGAGATGATCGATGTGGGCCTCGCGCTGGGTCATCGCCATCGGCCACGGCATCCCGGGCGGCGGCGGGTCCATCAGGCGCAGGCGCTGGCCGGCGCGTTCGTCGTTGAGCGCGGTGATCTCGCCTTGGATCTGGGTGCAGGCGTCGCGGCGCTCCTGCACCTGGCGCTGGCGTTCCAGCACCAGCATGCGCGCGGTCTCGACCCGGTGCGAGCGCAGTTGCAGCAGGGTATGCAGCGGATAGCGCTTCATCCGAACACCTTGCGCAAGGCATCCACCGATTGACGGTAGTCGGCCAGGTCGTGGGACGACTGTTTGAGCAGCTTGCGGATCGGCTCGATCTTCTCGATCGCGATGTCGGCCTCGGCGTCGCTGCCGCGCTTGTACTCGCCGAGCTGCAGCAGCAGTTCGATGTCCTGGTGCTTGGCCAGGTATTTGCGCAACTGGCCGGCGGCGCGTTGATGAGCTTCGTCGGCGACTCGCGGCATGGTGCGGCTGAGGCTGGTCAGCACGTCGATGGCCGGGTAGTGATAGGCCGCGGCGAGCTTGCGCGACAGCACGATGTGGCCGTCGAGAATCGAGCGCACTTCCTCGGCGATCGGGTCGTCGCCGTCCTCGCCTTCCATCAGCACGGTGTAGAAGGCGGTGATGCTGCCGCGGTCGTTGTTGCCGGCGCGCTCGAACAAGCGCGGCAAGGCGCTGAACACCGAAGGCGGGAAACCGCGCCGCGCCGGCGGTTCGCCGATCGCCAGGCCGACGTCGCGCAGCGCGCGCGCGAAGCGAGTGACCGAGTCGACCAGCAGCATCACCCGCTTGCCGCGGTCGCGGAAATACTCGGAGATGGCGGTCGCGACCCAGGCCGCGCGGCTGCGTTCAAGCGCCGGGCGGTCGGAGGTGGCGACCACGATGATCGACTTCTTGAGCCCGGCTTCGCCGAGGTTGTCGTGGACGAATTCGTTGACCTCGCGGCCGCGTTCGCCGACCAGGGCGATCACGTTGACGTCGGCGTCGCCACCGCGCGCGAGCATGCCGAGCAAGGTGCTCTTGCCGCCGCCGGCGACGGCGAAGATGCCCAGGCGCTGGCCGACGCCGGCGGTCATGACCGTGTCGATGGCGCGCACGCCGGTCGCGAACGGCCGCTCGATGAGCTGGCGCGACAGCGGGTTCGGCGAAGCGGCGTAGATCGGGATCTGCACGGTCGGGCCGAACCCGCCGAGGCCGTCGATGGGCTCGCCGTTGGCGTCGAGGATGCGCCCGAGCAGACCGTCGCCGGCGCGCACCGAGGCCTGGCGGCCGGTGGCGACGACCTCGGTGTCGTGGGCGACGCCGTCGAGCGCGCCGAGCGGGGTCAGCAAGGTGTATTGGCGCGACACGCCGACGACTTCGGCGGCGAGGCGGAAATTGCGGTCGCGCGGGCTGCGCAGTTCGCACAGCTCGCCGATCATCGCCTTGAGCCCGGTGGCGCGGATCATGGTGCCGTAGGCCTCGGCGACCTTGCCCACGCGCACCACCGGCTGCACCCGCGACAGCGCGGCGATCAGCGGGTCCTGCTGGGCAGGCGCCGGCACGGCTTGCAGGATGGTGCGCGGCAGGCTGCTCATCGCGCAGTCTCCAGCCGCGCGCGCGGCCCGGGCATCGCGACGACGGCCCTGCGGCGTTTCATTCGGTGTGCTCCGCGCCGTACTCGGCGCCGGACAGGGCGATGCGGATCGCCTCGATCTGCTGGGCCACGCCGGCACGCACTTCGCCGGCTTCGGACACGACCACGCAGCTGAGCTTGTCCAGGCTTTCGTCGTCGACCAGCTCGATCACGCCGACCACCGGGTGCGCCTGGCGCACCAGGCCGAGGCCCTTGGCGACGTCTTCGCGCACGCTCGGGTGGACGCGGATCAACAGGAACTGTTCGGCCTGCGCGGCCTCGACCGCGTGCATGACCAGCGGCGGCACCACACTGCGCGCGTCGAACTCCGGCGAGATGCGCGCGACGATGGCGCAGGCCAGTTCGGTGACGCGGCTGCCGGCGTCGGCGAGCACGCGCGCGCGGCGTTCGTTGAGGTCGGCCAGTTGCTGCGCCATCTGTTGCTGGGCGCGGGCGAGGCCTTCGGCGAAACCGGCGGCGTAGCCGGCCTCGCGCGCCTGTTTGATCTCGTCGCCGGCCTCGGCGTACAGCGCGTTGACGCGCGCCAGGGTCTGGTCGAGTTCTGCGATCGCGTTCCATTGCTTGGCCGGCACCACCGTGCCGGCGACCGCGCGCTCGAACTGCTTGCGTTCGAACACCGAGATCGTCGCGCTGGGACGGCTCGGCTCGATCCTGCGCGCGCCGCCGTCCGTCATGCCCGTGGCCGCGGCGGAAGCGGCGGACGACGGGGAAGCGGACTGGAGCGGATCTGCGTGCATGGGAATTCCGTGGTTGGATGCGCGGCGCGACGGCTCAGGCCGCCAGCGGGCGCGCGCCGTGATGGGCGTAAAGGCGTTCGACCGCTTCCGGCGGCAGATGCGTGCCGAGCGAGGCCGAGGCTTCGTGGGTGGTGCGCGGCAGCAGCAGGCGCGACCAGTCGGCCAGGCCGGGGTCGCGGCGTTCGGCCCACACCCGCAGTTCGGTGCGGCCGCGGCCGTCGAGCAGGTCGAACAGCAATTGGTCGGCTTCCGACGCGCGCAACGCGGCATCGAGTTCCGCGCTCAGCTGCGCGCCGAGTTGGGCCTGCACCTTGCCGTCCCAGACCAGACTGTCGAGCGCGAGCAGATAACTGTTGTCGAGCGCCTGCTTGAGCCGGCGCACCGGTTCGCGCCGCACTTCCGAGCGGATCGCCGGCGCATAGGCCAGCGCGCCGAGGTCGCGCACCAGGCGCGCCATGCGCACCCGTGGCCAGCGCCGCGCGGCGGCGCCGAAGCCCTCGCCGGGCTGCGGTGCGAGCAGGGCCGGCGCATCGGCGGCGAGCCAACGCGCGAGCAGACGGCGTCCCAGCGGACTCTGGCGCGCCGACACGAGCAGTTCGGGATCGATCGTGTCGGTCCCGGCACCGTGCCAGCTCGGATCGACCTCGGTGAGGATCGTCCGCAGCGCCATCGACGCGCTCATCCGTTCCAGACCCCGCTGCGCGCGTTGGAGACCGGCGCGGTGGCCGCAGCCGGAGCGAAGCGCGAACGCAGGCGGCCGAAGAAGAACGCCACGATCGCCAACAGCACCAACACGCCGGCGCCGATGATGACCACGGTCAGGTCGATCGAACCCAACACCGCCGCGAACGGCCCACCGGCCTGATGCGCTTTCGGCGGCGCGGTGACGGTGAAGAACTTGACCGTGACCTTGTTGACGTCGTCCAGGCCTTCCACGCTGTCCTTGACGAAGACCTTGATGTCGGTTTCGCGGTCGCGCAGGCTCTGGCCCGGACGCTCGAACACCAGCACCGAGGCCGACGAGTCCTGCACGTTGCCGCCGAGCGGATCGCGGTCGGGCAAGGCGATGTGTACGCGCGCCTCGACCACGCCGTCGATGCGCGACAGGGTGCGCGAGAGCTCCTGCGACAGGCCGTACAGATAGCGCGCCTTTTCTTCCAGCGCCGAAGACGCGAAGCCTTCCTTCTTGAACACCTCGCCGAGCGAGCGGTACTGCGCGCGCGGCAAGCCGCGCGAGCTCAATACCTGCATCGCGTACGGGATGTCGCCGCGGTTGACCATCACTTCCCAACCGGTCTTGCTCGGCGACGGGTCCTTTTCCGCCGGAATACCGGCATCCAACAGAGCCGCCATCAGTTCGTTGGCCTGTTGCTCGTCGAGCTGGCTGTACAGCGTGGTGCGTGTGCAGCCGACGATCAGCAGGCAAGCCAGCAGGGCCGCCATGACTCGTACCGCGTTGAAGCCTGACGCCCTACCCATGCATTCCCCCGATTTGGAATTACGACTGCTGACGGAACAACTGCTGGACGCCGTCCGAAGTGCGGTTGGCGACGTTCGAGGTCAATTGCGAGGTGAACATGAACTCGTGACAGCGCATGGTCATCTGGATCATCTCGCCCGGCGTCAGGTCGGCGGAATTGGCCGACATGGTCTTGGACGCCGCGTCGATCTTGTCGGCGCCGCCGTTGAGATTGTCGAGCGCGGCCAGCACCGCACGCGTGCCCTGCGAGGGTTCGCTGGACGCGGTCGCGCCGGCTTGGGCGGTGCCGCTGCCCTGGGACGTCGGCGCGGCGCCACGGTCGAACGCCGCCGCGAACTCGCGGACGTCGTAGGCCGAGGCCTGCGGCGATTGCGCCGGCGATGCGGCTGCCGGCTGCGCGGCTTCCGCCGCGACTGAGATGGCTTCGATCATTGCCCTTTCTCCCGAAAGGTGAAGTCCGTTTTAAGAAACTACTTTATGAAACCACTGGCGAGGCTGCGCCGAGAAACCGCCCGGCGATGCCGGAGGCCGCTCGCGCCCGCTCGTCCCGGACCCCGGCCGTCCGGACCTTGCGATCCGGACGACACGACGGCTCGGAACGGCGGCGGACGTCGCGCCGCCGTCGCGATTACTTCCTGGCCAGCGCGTTCAGCGCTTCGCCAACGCTGTTCTGCGAGGTCGCGGCGCTGTTGGAGACGAACTGCATGCGCAGGCTCTCGGCAGTCAGCGCGACCATGTTCGAGGGCTGGTCGCCGCCGCCGCCGATCGAACCGGACAGCTCGGTGATGCGCGAGGCCTGGGCGTCGAGGGTCTGGCCCCAGGCGCGCGACAGGGCTTCGTACCAGCTGCCGCCGCTGCCGCCGCCACCGCTGGCTGCGGTCGCGCCGCCGCCGCCGTTGCGGGCGGTGCCGTTGTTGTTGTTATTGGCCGCAGCGATGAAGGTGGTCACCAGGCCACCGGCGTCGGCGCCGGGATTGATCGTATTGCTCATTGACGTCTCTCCTGCAGGAAGCGGCTCAGGCCGCTGATTAGCGTGGAACTACGGATGGCACTGAAAACTGAATGCGGGAACTGCGATCGGCCGGACTCAGGGTGCATGTAGCCGATCTTGGATTTAATCGATGATCCGAATGTGAAACCAGCTAGTGCTAACCCGGGGGTGGCCGTCCTTACTGGCGGTTGCCGGCCGGGCGCGCGGGCGCCTCGGCCACGGCTGAACGGGGCGCCGCCGGCTTACCGGCCGAGGTCGGCGCCGGCTGGGCAGGTTGCGCGGGCACGGTCTTAGCCGGCGCCGGCTTGGCCGCGGTCGGCGTTGCAGTGGTCGGCGTTGCAGTGGTCGGTGCCGCAGTGGTCGGAGCGGGACTGGTCGGAGCGGTGGTCGCCGCAGTCGCCGGAGCGGTCGCGGCCGTGCCGGTCGGCGCCGTCGCAGCCGGTGCCGGCGCGACGCCCGCCGCAGCGGCGGCGATCGCCGCTTGCTCGGCCGCGGTCACCGGCTGCGCCTTGATCTCCTCGGCCTGACCGCTGAGCTTGTTCATCGCCCAGGCCTTGTCTCCGATGGCGATCAGCGAACGGCCGTCGGGCAGCGCGTCGCCGACTGCGTAGCGGGCGCCATCGACATCGATCACGTGCGGGTTGGTGCCGCGCACGATCTGCACGATCCGGGTCGGCGCGGTGCTGACCGGCTTCTTGGGTTCGGTATCGGCCGCGGCGACGGCCGGGCCGGCCGCGGGCTGGGCGCTTTCGTCGAGGTCGCGCCGGATCACCCGGCGCACGCCGTTGACGTCCTGCATCGCGCGCGAGGCGATCGCGCGCTTGAACTTGTCCGGGTCGGCGAAACGCCCGGCGACTTCGACGTCGCCGTTGCCGAGGTAACGGGTCTGCACCGCCAGGCCCTGGCTGCGCAGCACTTCGCGCACGTCGGCGGCGATGTCGTCGCCGGTGCGCAGATCGAGCCGTGCCTGCACGTTGCCGGTGACCAGGCGCTTGCGGATCATCTCGCGCGTCGCCGCGTCCTTGATCGTGCCCGACAGCACCAGGCTGCCGTCTTCGTTCTCGACCGCGCGGCCGCCGACGATCGAAAACTCCTTGATCAGCGGCGTCACCACTTCCATCGCGGTGGGTTCTTTCTCGAAGCCCGGCATCACCGCCGCAGCGATCGCCACCGACACCAGCGACAGCGCCGCCAGGCCGGCGATCAAGGGCAGATGGCGCATCGACGAGCGCGGCGGCTTGGCCATCTCGCCGAGGTTCGGCAGGATCGTCGCCCAGGCCGGGTCTTCGCTGGCGCCGACCGCGAGCGAGGCGCTGCCCAGGTCGACGCGCTGCATCGCCGACAGCTCGGCCGGATCGCCCGGGTTCAAGGTCTGGCCGTCGATCTGCAGCGGCGCGTCGACCGCGCGCAGCGAGACCGTGCCGCCCATGCGGGTGATGAAGGCGTGGTGCGGGGCGACGCCGGCGTCGGACAGGACGATGTCGCAATCGCCGCCGCTGCCGATCAACAGAGTTTCCTGCGCCGACAGCGGACGGCTGGCGCCGGCATGCAGGCCGGAGACGATGCGCAGCACACTGACCGCGGGCGACGCGGCGGCGACACGAGGTTCGGCGGGTTCGGTATGGATGTCGGGGGAAGACATGACGGACTCCTGTCTAGACGCGTCCGCGTGCGGCGGCGCGTACGGCCGGGCCGCGCGAAACGCGCGCACCCACCGGCCGATGATGGATTGGGGACGTTACCTGGCGATGGAGGCTGGGACGTTGCATCGTCTTGGCGCTCATCTAGGCGTTGACCTGGCCGGCCTGCACGATCCGCAGGTCGGGTGCGAGTTCCTGGTAGGACAGCACCGGCAGTTCGAAGAAATCGATCTCCAGCAGCTTGCGCAGGTGTCGGCGAACGTCCAGTGAACACAACAGCACCGGCCGCACGCCCTCGGCCTGGCGGCCCAGGTGCGAACGCACCTCGGCGCCGAGCCGTCCCGCCAGTTCCGGCGAGATCGCCAACTGGGTGGCACCGCCGGCGACGCGTACCGACTGACGCAGACGATCCTCCAATTCAGGATGAATCAATAGCACCTGCATTGTGCGTTCGCTGTCGGCGTAGCGATCAGCGATCTCGCGCTTGAGCGCGACCCGCACGTATTCGGTCAACAGCACCACGTCCTTCTCGCGCCCGCCGACATCGGTGATGGCCTCGAAGGCATCGCGCAGGTTGCGGATCGGCACGCCCTCCTCGACCAGGCGGCGCAGCACGTCGGCGACGCGTTGCGGCGCGACCACGCGCAGCATTTCCTTGACCAGGTCCGGATAGTCGCGCTGCATCTTGCCGAACAGGTTCGAGGTCTCTTGAATGCCGATGAAGCTGCCCATGCGGCGTTCGAGCGCGGCGCGGCAATGCTCGATCACCGTGGCCAGGGCATCGCGGGTCTCGCCGCCGGTCTGGCCGGTCCACTCGCCCGCCAACGGCGGGAAGAAGCCGGCCAGCTTGGGCGCGCTGGCGTCGCCGGCGCGGGCCGGGCGGAACTGCGCGTTCGACGACAAGCGGCCGAAGGCGATGCGCGCGCCGTAGGCGGTCAGGCGATAGCCGCCGAGGCCGTCGCCGTTGTCGAGCGCCGGCACCACCTTGACCACCGGCACCGGCAGGGGCACGCCGTACTCGTCGCGCAGACGGCGGGCGACGTCGACGATGCGTTCGCGCACCGTGGCCTCGCCGAACGCGGCCGCCAGGGTCGGCGACAGGTCCAGTTGCAAGGGCGCGGGCGGGGCGATCTCGTCTTCGTTGACGACCACATCGTCGGTGCCGCGCTCGCCTTCCGGCACCCGGAACGCGCGCCGCAGCACCACCGAGCCGTGACGGTAGCGCCACGCGGCGAAGCCCAGCAGCACCGCCGAGAGCAGGAAGAACACCAGCTTCGGAAAGCCCGGCACGAAGATCATCAGGAAGGCGAGGCAGCCGGTGATCAGCAGCACGCGCGGCTGGCCGGTGACCTGGCGGGTAATCGATTCGCCGAGGTGGCGGTCGTCCTCGTCGCCGGCGGTGCGGGTGACCACCAGGCCGGCCGCGATCGTGGCGAGGATCGCCGGGATCTGCGAGACCAGGCCGTCGCCGATGGTCAGGATGCTGTAAGTGTGGGTGGCATCGCCGAGGGTCATGCCCTTCTGCAGCACGCCGATGGCCAGGCCGCCGAGCAGGTTGATGATGATGATGACGATGCCGGCGATGGCGTCGCCTTTGACGAACTTCATGGCGCCGTCGAGGCTGCCGTGCAATTGGCTTTCGACTTCGAGCAAGCGGCGCTTGCGCTTGGCCTCGTCCTTGTCGGTCAGGCCGGCGCGCAGGTCCGAGTCGATCGACAGCTGCTTGCCGGGCATGGCGTCGAGGGTGAAGCGCGCGGCGACCTCGGCCACGCGCTCGGCGCCCTTGGCGATGACGATGAACTGCACCACGGTGATGATCAGGAACACCACGAAGCCGACCACCAGGTTGCCGCCGGCGACCATGCTGCCGAATGTTTCGACGATGTGACCGCCGTTGGCTTCGAGCAGGATCGAGCGGGTGATCGCGATCGACAAGGCCAGCCGGAACAGCGTGGTCAGCAGCAGCACGCTGGGGAAACTGGAGAACGCGACCGGGGTCGGGATGTACAGGGCGATCAGCAGCAGGCCGAAGCCGATGGCGATGTTGACCGCGACCAGGGTGTCGATGATGGCCAACGGCAACGGCAGGATCATCACGCCGATGATCGTGACCGCTGCGATGGCCAGCACGATATCGCTGTAACCGGCCCGACGTCGGGGCGTCGCGCCGGGAGCGGCGGCCATCAGGGAGCTCAACAATGCGCGCATTCGGTCAGTCCCGGTTCCTGAGAATCGACGAGCCGACCACGTTCGGGCGCGCAGCAGCGATGGCGCGGCCCCGCGGCGGCTGGCCACGGGTCGCGCTCGAAAGAAGTTCGGCCCTGCATCGAACGGTGAAAGCAGTCACTGCTCTACCACATACCCCTGCGCACCCAGCCATGGCGCTGTCCTTACACGATCCCGGTTCGGACGCCCGATACTAAGTGCTGATTGTCATCATTTGTGTGAACGAGGTAGTTCTTGTGCGGGATGTGCACAATCACGCCCCCTCGATCTCGGGCGGCTACATTCGCGCGCATTCATCATTGTTTTTGTGAACGCGTGCGCAATTGCGCAATTGCGTTCGACTAACGTAGACGAAGACTCGTCACGATTCGGCTTCGGCCGCCGCGACGGTCGATTCCGGTATCGTCGTCGCAGTCGCAAGCGGGGCGATGTCGGCGGAATCGAGTTCGGCGATCAGGCTCATCGATTGTCCTCCGACCCCGACCGCCAGGGCGCGCCCGCTGCGCGTGCGCAGCACCACGATGCGCTCGCGCGGGCCGACCGGAAGCACCTGCAGGACCGACAGCGGATTGTCGCGCGCGGTCAGTCCATGGCGCTTGCGCAGGTAATACAAAACCGCGACCAGGCCGACCAGGACCACCGCGACTGGCAGCATGATCGATAGCAGTTCGAGGAAGAACGAAGGCGGTTCGGGAACGTTCGCCGGAGCGGCGGGGCGCGCGGCAGCCGGCGCGAACGCCAGCGCGGTCGCCGGCGACAGCAACGCAGCCAGGGCCGGCAACGGGGAACGATTAAGCAGCAAGCGCAGTGGGAGCAGTATCGGCATGGTGGGTCAGTGCGGAACCGGTAACGAGGCGAGAGGAGCGGCGAGGCCGCGCCGACATACCGTAGCAGCCCGGCCGCCCCGCAACGGCGGCGGACCGTCGCTTCACGCCGACGAGCCGCCGCGCATGGCATTGATGTGAGCATGGTCACAGCGAAACGTCGTAGCAAACCCAGCGATGAATCGGGCGCGGCCAGCGCCCCGGACCGCGACGCCGGCCTGTTGGGCGCGGTCCCTTTCGCTTGCGCGATGTTCGCCGGGGACGGTGCCCTGGTCGCCGGTAACGCACGCTATCGCGAAGAATTCGGCGAACTGGCTGAACATGGTGAACGCGAGGCCCTCCTCGCCCGCCTGCAAGGCGAGGCCGGCGACGGCGAGCGCCCGCGCGAAGTGCTGGCCCCGCACAGCGGCCGCTGGTACGCGCTGCACTGGGGGCGCGCCGAGCACGGCGGCGGCCACGTCGACGTGCTGACCGCGATCGACATCAGCGAACGCATCGAGACCCTGGACTCGCACAAGACCCGCCAGGAGAAATTGCTGTTCACCTCGCGCCTGATGTCGGTCGGCGAGATGGCCGCGACCCTGGCCCACGAACTCAATCAGCCGCTCGCGGCGATCATGAATTACCTCAACGGCAGCCTGCGCCTGGTCGAACAGGCCGGCGGCCCGGTCCAGGTCGAACGCGCCCTGCAGGCCGCGCGCACCCAGGCCGAACACGCCAGCGCGGTGATCTCGCGGGTGCGCGAGTTCGTGCGCGCGCGCGAACCGCGACGCGACGCCCACGACCTCAGCCAGATCGCCGCGACCGTGCTGGAGCTGCTGCGCCTGGAAGCCGAGCGCCTGCAACTGCGCATCGACCTCGGCCTGCCGGCGCGGCTGGCGCCGGTGTTCGCCGACCGGGTCATGATCGAGCAGGTGCTGTTGAACCTGGTCAAGAACGCCATCGAGGCTATGCGCGAGATCCCGACCGCGCGCCGCGAACTGCGCATCGACGCGCGCATGAACCTCGACGACCAGATCGAAGTGCGCGTGTCCGACCGCGGCGCCGGCCTCAGCCCGGCCGAGCAGGACCAGTTGTTCTCGCCGTTCTTCACCACCAAGACCGACGGCCTCGGCATCGGCCTGGCGATCTGCCGGTCGATCATCGAGTACCACGAAGGCCGTTTGTTCTTCGAGCCGCGCGACGGCGGCGGCAGCGTGTTCGGCTTCACCCTGCCGCGCTTCGAGGCCAGGACCTGAGCACGATGCCCGAACGCTTCCGCGCAGCGGCCCGCACCGCGCCCACCGACCGCCCCTCGCCCGTCGCCCCCGGGAACGACTGCCCATGAGCGAAGCACGCATCTATCTGGTCGACGACAACGACGGCTTCCGCGATTCCACCGCCTGGCTGCTCGAAACCGCCGGCTTCGAGGTCCAGGCCCACGCCTCCGGGCCGGCGTTCCTGGAGGCCTATGCCGGCGAACGCCACGGCGGCGGCGCGCACTGCATCGTCTCGGACATCCGCATGCCGCTGATGAGCGGCCTGCAACTGCAGGAAGAACTGCGCCGGCGCGGCATCGGCCTGCCGCTGGTGTTCGTCACCGCCCACGGCGACGTGCCGCTCGCGGTCGAGGCGATGCGCAAGGGCGCGTCCAACTTCCTCGAAAAACCCTTCAGCGACGACGCCCTGATCGATGCGATCCGGGCCGCCATCGCTAATGCGCGCAACCATGCCGTCGAGGCCGGCGACGACCGCCTGGCCCGGCTCAGCCCGCGCGAACGTCAAGTCATGGACTTGGTGGTGGCGAGCAAACCGAACAAGATCATCGCCGACGTGCTCGGCATCAGCGTCAAGACCGTGGAACTGCATCGATCGAACATGATGAACAAACTCGGGGTACGCTCGCTGCCCGAACTGATGAAGGTGGCGCTGGGCCATGGGTGAGACGAGCGCAACGATGACGCCGACGTATTCGGCCGACGCCGCCGGCCTCGCCGCTTCGCCGCGCGGCCGCCTGCCCTCCCTGCATCCCTGGCAGGCCGAGGCCCTGCGCGACGTGTTCGCGCTGCGCCAACGTTGGCCCACCCGCGACGGCGGCTGGCTCAGCTTCGTGCCGACCGAGCCGGTGCACGGCGAGCTGGTCACGCTGGAAGGCGACGGCGCGCGGGTCAAACTGCGTTTCGACAGCAGCCTGGCCAACGCCAGCGACACCGGCCTGCACTGGAGCGACTACCAGGGCCGCTCGCGCCTGCTCGCCTGGAGCCTGGCTCACGAAACCCAGTTGGTGCGCCTGAGCCAGGGCATCGACGTCGCCCTGATCCCGATCGTCGACGACGGCGCCAGCGACCCGATCCGCGCCGCGCATGCCGAGGCCGAAGCCGAACTCGACGGCCTGTGGCTGTCGTTCGTGATCACCGACGGCAGCGGTGCGCAGGTGCTGAGCCGCGGCACCTTGCGCATGCCGGTCAACTGGGTCGGTCAGTTGCTCGCACGCGCCGAAACCCCCGAACCCGCCTACGGCGACGACCCGAGCGCACGCTGGGCCGATCTGCCGGTACCGATCGCGATCCGCTGGGCCGGCCCGCAGTTGCGCCATGCGCAATGGCGCCAGCTGCGCCCCGGCGACGTCCTCGTCATCGGCAACCACCAGCGCCCGCCGCCGATGCAGGCGCACGTGCCCGGCTTCGCCTGGCCGCTGGCGCCGGCCGCCGACGGCTGGCGCATCGACGGCGCGCCCTTGACCCTTTCCACGCATCAGGAGACCTCCGCGATGAGCGACACCGAGTCCGCTGCCCCCGAGTCCGCGGAACCCACCGCACCGGACGTTCCGGTCCGCCTGGAGTTCGACCTGGGCCGGCTCGAATGCCGATACGACGAACTGTCCGGCTTCCAGCCCGGCTACGTGTTCGCCCTGCCCTCGCGCCTGGAAGGCGCGAACGTGGTGATCCGCGCCAACGGCCGCGACGCCGGGCGCGGCGAGATCGTCGCCGTCGGCGACACCCTCGGCGTGCGCCTGATCGCCTGGAGCTGAACCATGGATTTCAGTTCGTTCTCGCCGGCCCTGGTGCTGATCACGGTGGTCAGCCTCGCGTTGGCGCCGTTCGTCGCGGTCATGGTGACCTCGTTCACCAAGATCGTCGTGGTGCTGAGCCTGTTGCGTAATGCATTGGGCCTGCAGCAGGTGCCGCCGAACGTCGTCATCAACGGCCTGGCGATCGTGCTGTCGATCTACGTGATGTATCCGGTGATCCTGGAAACGCACGACGCGATCAACGCACGCGTCGGCGGCGGCACCGCCGCGACCGCGACCCAGGGCCAGCCGCCCGGGACCGCGGCGCCGGCAGCAACGGCCGCAGCGGGAACGACCCCGGCGACCACGGCCGCGCCTGCCGGGGGCACCGCACCGGCCCCGGCCGCCACGCCGGCCGCAACCGCGGCGGCGACCGCAGCTACCGCGGCACCGGCCACTGCGGCACCTGCAACCGCTGCACCCGCGGCGGCCGCACCGGCCGCGACCGCAGCCGCCGGCGCGGCGAAGAAACCGGCGACGCCCTTGCTCGGCGGCGGCGGCAAGATGGACACCGCGCGCCTGCTGGCGATGATGGATGCCGGCAAGGAGCCCTTGCGCGGCTTCCTGATCAAGCATTCCAGCGACGCCGAGCGCGCGTTCTTTTTACGCAGCGCGCAGCGCCTGCTGCCGCCGGCCTCGCGCGGCGACATCTCGGTCAACGACTTCATCGTGGTGATTCCGGCCTTCACCGTCAGCGAACTCACCGCCGCCTTCCAGATCGGCTTCCTGATCTTCCTGCCGTTCCTGATCATCGACCTGGTCGTGTCCAACATCCTGTTGTCGCTCGGCATGATGATGCTGTCGCCGACCACGGTGTCGCTGCCGTTCAAGCTGCTGCTGTTCGTGCTGATCGGCGGCTGGGCCAAGCTGGTGCATGGGTTGGTGTTGACCTACGGCGGCTAGCGCCGGGAGGCGGGAATCGGGAATGGAGAATCGGGAATCGAAACAGCGGCCCTGCCGCGTGTCCGGATCGCCGTCCCGCTCTGACGCCTTCGCTTATCCGATTCCCTATTCTCCATTCTCGATTCCCCCCTTCCTGAATCCCTAAAGCGAATCCCGACTCTTATGGGCGACATGCTCGAACTGACCAAACAGGCGCTGTGGCTGACGCTGCTGCTGTCGGGTCCGCCGGTGGTCGCCGCGGCCGTGGTCGGCCTGGTCGTGGCCTTCATCCAGGCCGCCACCCAGTTGCAGGAACAGACCTTCGCCTACGCGATCAAGTTCACCGTGATCGTGGTGACCTTGTTCGTCACCGCTTCGATGATCGGCGGCACCCTGTACACCTTCGCCGACCGAATCTTCATCGACTTCCCGGGCATGGTCCGGCATTGATGCGCGCCGGTGAGCCCCGCGCGACCGGCGCATGATCAGCTTCGATTCCGTCACCGATCTGATGCTCGCGCTGGGCCTCGTGCTGCCGCGCGTGATCGGCGCGTTCATGATGCTGCCGCTGCTGACCTCGGAGAACATGCCGCCGCTGGTGCGCAACAGCTTCATGGTCAGCCTGGGCATCATCGCGATCCCGGTGGCGGTGAACGGCGTGCCCCTGCACTCGCTCGGCGCGGTCGATTGGGCGCCGATCATCCTCAAAGAGCTGTTCATCGGCATCTCGATCGGCTTTTGCTTCGGCATGGTGTTCTGGGCGATCAGCGCCGCCGGCAACATCATCGACACCCAGGTCGGCATGACCCTGGCGCAGGTGTTCGACCCGATCCAGGGCCATCAGGCCTCGCTGCACGGCAGCTTCCTGTCGCAGTTCGCGGCTTGGTTGTTCATGGCCAGCGGTGCGTTCCTGGTGTTCCTGGACCTGCTGTTGTCGAGCTATGCGATGTGGCCGGTGACGTCCTACTTCCCGACCCTGCACGCGGTCGGCATGGAGTTGTTCGTCGGCCAGTTCAGTTATCTGATGACCGCCTTGCTGGTGCTGGCGGCGCCGGCGATGGTGGTGTTGCTGCTGATCGACCTGACCTTCGGCCTGGTCAACCGCTTCGCTCCGCAGCTCAACGTCTTCACCATCACCATGCCGATCAAGGCCTGGCTGGCGACCTGGATCATCCTGCTGATGCTCGGCGTGTACGTGGAGATCGTGCTCGACCGGCTCAACGACAACCGGGGCTTGCTCGAGGCCTTGAACCGGGTGTTCACGGTCTAAGCGGCGTGCCGCTTCGATTGTTGCCGGCGGTTATTTTCGCGGCTCGAAGCAAGAGCAAGAGCAAATCCCCCCGCCCCCCTTTGTAGAGGGGCGAACGGCCGCGCAGCGGACGTGGGGGAACGCTTACGGCCTCAGCGCGGCTCGTCGAGCGGCGGCGGCAGTTCCATTTCGCTGTCGTCGCCGTCGCGCAGGCGGCGCACGCTCTCGGCCCAGTGCAGCACTTCGGCCACGGCCTCGAAGAACTCGTTGCCGATGTAATCGTCCAGCGCCACATGTTCGTGCAGGCCGCGCGCCAGCTCGACGTTCTGCAGGATCGGCACGCCGGCCTCGGCCGCGGTGCGCTTGATCTGCTCGGCCATGTAGCCCTCGCCCTTGGCCACCACCACCGGCAGGTCGGTGACGCCGTGTTCGTACTGCAGGGCGATGGCGATGTGGGTGGGGTTGGTCACGACGACATTCGATTGGCGGACGGCATTGAGCATGTTCTGCTGCGACCACTCCTGATGCAACTGCCGCCGCCGGCTCTTCACGTGCGGGTCGCCCTCGTTCTCCTTGACCTCCTGTTGGATGTCGCGGCGGCTCATGCGCAGTTGCTTGGTGTAGGCGAACTTCTGGTACCACACGTCGATGGCGGAGACGAAGAAGAACACGAAGATGGTCCAGATGCCGATCCGGATCAGGCCGTGCCAGATGCCCGCGCCCATCGCCGCGGGCGGCGCGTACGGCAGCAGCATCAGCTGGGCCAGCATCTTGTAGAGCACGAACATGCCGATGCCGATCAGCGCCGCGCTCTTGATCACCGACTTGACCAGCTCGACGAGGTTGTCCATCGAGAACATCTTCTTCACGCCGTCGGCCGGGTTCAGCTTCTCCAGGTTGGGCTTGAGCTTGTCCAGGGTCAGGATCGGACCGATCTGCAGGAACTCGATGATCACGCCCAGGAACACCGCCGTCGCCAGCAGCGGCAGCGACAGCCACAGCAAGGTGTCGAAGGCGGTCGAGCCGACCTCGCGCAGGGCATCGCCGAAGGGCTGGTTGATCGCCTTCAGGCTGGTCTCGAACAAACGGATCAACTTCATCCGCATGAAGTCGAGCATCATCCAGCCGCACACCACCCAGCCGAGCACCAGCACGGTGCTGGTCAGCTCCTTGCTCTTGGCGACGTTGCCCTGCTTGCGGGCGTCCCGGATCCGTTTTTGGGTAGGCGGTTCGGTCTTGTCGGCGCCCTGGTCCTTCCCCATGCGCGGCCCTTCCAGCGAGAGGGGGTCGAGGCTAGCACGGGCCTGCGAAAACGGTCGTGCCGGCACACGCCAAATGCGAACTCGATACAAGGCGCCGTGCCCCGCGCCCGTCGCGTTGCCCGCGCCGCTCTGCACGCCCTCAGCCAGGCCTGGCGCCGCCCCCCGGCAGACCCGGAGCGGCCGCCGCGGGCGCCGGGATGAACGGCCCGACCACCACCTAGGGTCATCCCGAGTTGGCCACTTCGGCCCCCGGCGCTACATTTCGCCCATCCCCCCGACTTCACCCGTAACCTGCCCCGCATGAGCACGATCGGCAACGACCCGCGTATCGACCGCAGCAGCCTCGACGGGCAAGCTGCGCTCGAGAACCTGCGCGGACGCGAGCCGGCCCCGCAAGAGCAGATCCAGCACGCCCCCCAGGTCACCGAGACCGTCCCCGCCTACGCGCCGCCCGCGGTCGACCAGGGCGAGGACGTGCTCAACGCCGACGCCTGGAGCGACGTCCCGGCCGGCGATCGCCTGCTCGCCGGCGACCCCGGCTTCGAGCACCAGCTCGGCCAGATGGACCTGTCGTCGGCCGCCGACCACGGCGCCGACGCCGTGCTCGATTCCCTGAGCTGAGCATCGCCGGCGGCGCTCGACGCCGCAGCGCATCGGCCTAGGCTAGGCTAGTCCCCCCTCCTGTCCGATCGCCGCGCTTGCCGCGGCACGCCGCGACCGACGCCTTGCCGTGACCGACGCCACCCCCACTCCCGAAGCCCTGCGCGCCGGCGCCGACCGCCTGATTTCCGCGCTCGCCGCGCACAGCGACCCCGAGTACCGCCTGACCGTGCTCAAGCGCGTCGTGCGCCGCCTCGGCGAAGACCGCTATCCCTTGTTCATCCGATTGCTCGGGGTCATCGCCGAAAGCGACGATGCGCGCGCACAGCGTCTGATCGCCGACACCTTCGGCACCGCCCTGCGGCGCATGGACCTGCCCGGCGGCGCATTGAGTTCCTGGGGCGCCACGCGCCTGCCCGATTCGACCGGCCCGGTCGCGGTCAGCTCGCTGTCCGGACATTTCTTCGGCGCCACGCCGCGGCGCCTGCTCGGCCCGGTCGAATACCTCACCGTCTGGCATCTGCAACGCACCCAGCGCACCGCGCTCGGCGCGGCCACGTTCCGCACCGCGCTGTCGCGCCTGATCGCCCTGCTCAACCGCAGCGAAGACGCGCGCACCCTGTATCCGCAGAAACTCGCCGCCGACGCCCAGAACGAACTCGAAGGCGCCTACACCCGCGCCACCCGCGACCGCCTCGCCGCGATCGCCTCGGCCTGGCGCGCCGGTCAGTCGCCCGATGCCGTGGCCCAGGCCGCGCTCGCCGCCGACGAGACCTCGCACCCGAGCGGGTGGGTGGTGCGCGACCTGTAGTCGCGCGAGGTTCGTTCGGCCCGCCGCACGGCGGCGACGGCAGCGCATCGGTCGCGCAGCGCTGCGACACTCGACCACATCCGCCCGCACCGCGGCGGTGCTGCAATGTCCGCCTTCGGTTTCGACGAGGTGGATCGTGTTCGAACGCCAGTTGGCATCAACCTCCGCGCTGGCGCATTCGCCCGAGCGCCGTCGCCTGCTCGCCGGCCTCGCTTGCGCGGGCGTGCTTTCAGCTTGCGGCGGCATGCTTTCAGCCTGCGGCGGCCCTAGGCCCCTGTCCGTCCACGGCATCAACCTGAGCGGGCGCGATTTCGCCAAGGACTTCCACTTGCTCGACCCGCAAGGCCGCGAACGCTCGCTCGCCGACTTCCGCGGCAAGCTGGCGATGGTGTTCTTCGGTTTCACCCAGTGCCCCGACGTCTGCCCGACCGCGCTGACCCGTGCGGTGCAGATCCGCAAACTGCTCGGAAGCGATGCCGAGCGCTTGCAGGTGATCTTCATCACCGTCGACCCCGAGCGCGACACGCCGAAGGTGCTGCAGGCCTATACCGAGGCCTTCGACCCGAGCTTCCTGGGCCTGTACGGCGACCCCGAGCGCACCGCGCAGACCGCGAAGGCCTTCCGTGTGGTCTATGCCAAGGTACCGACCGGCGCGTCCTACACCATCGACCATTCCGCGCTGAGCTATGTCTTCGACGCCAGCGGCGCGATCCGCCTGGCCCTGCGCCACGAACAGAGCGCGCAGGACTGCGTGCACGACCTCCGCCAGATTCTCTGAGAGCGCCATGACTTCGATCCGTTTCCTTTCCGTCCTCGCGGCGGGCCTGCTGCTGAGCGCGAATGCGGTGGCGCAACCGCCGCAGGTCGCGATCGAATCGCCGTGGGTGCGCGCGAGCGTGCCGCAACAGCAGGCGACCGGCGCCTTCATGCGTCTGACCGCGCGTACCGACCTGCGCCTGGTCGCGGCGCGTTCGGACGTCGCCGCGGCCACCGAAGTGCACGAAATGGCGATGCAGGCCCAGATGATGCGCATGCGTCAGGTACCGTCGGTAGCGTTGCCGCGCGGGCGTACCGTCGCGCTTGCGCCGGGCGGTTACCACATCATGCTGATCGGTTTGAAACGCCCGCTCGGCGCGGGCGAGCAGGTGCCGCTGACCTTGGTGTTCGAGGATGCGGCGGGGCGGCGCAGCGAGGTTGGCGTGCAGGCGCCGGTGCGAGCCTTGGGCGCGGGTGCGCCGTGATTTGCGGTGTCCAAGAGTAGGAGCGTCGCGAGCCGCGACCGCAGAACGCGCAGAGGCGACAACGCCGATACCACCCTTCGAAGCGGCGCGCTGTCGCGGGGGTAGGAGCGGCGCGAGCCGCGACCGCGCTGTTTCAATCTCGCGCCGTATCCGGTCGTAACCCCTGTAAGAGCGGCGTGAGCCGCGACCACGGAACGCGCAGAGGCGACAACGCCCATACCACCCATCGAAGCGGCGCGCTGTCGCGGGGTTAGGAGCGGCGCGAGCCGCGACCGCGCTGTTTCAATCTCGCGCCGCATCCGGTCGTAACCCCTGTAAGAGCGGCGCGAGCCGCGACCGCGGAACGCGCAGAGGCGACAACGCCCATACCACCCATCGAAGCGGCGCACTGTCGCGGGGGTAGGAGCGGCGCGAGCCGCGACCGCGCTGCTTGTCGTTGCGGCGCTTTTTTCCGCAGCGCGATGAAACAAGATTAATAGCAGAGCTTCCGTCCGCTAAAG
>NZ_JBQEOE010000059.1:0-21943 GCF_052045105.1 Lysobacter sp. 22409
TGCTAGCGTGGCGGCCTTCCTTTGCACCGGATGAGCCATGTCCTCGATGTCGCAGACCTGTCAATCCCTGTTGTTCGCAGCAGGTATCGCCGCCGCCTCGGCCTCTGGTGCCGCACCCGCCAAGGAGGCCGCCATGAACGATTCCTACGCTTGGCTCGAAGAGGTCGAGGGCAAGCGCTCGCTCGAATGGGTCCAGGCGCGCAACGCCAAGACCGAGGCCGAACTCGCCGCGACGCCGCAGTTCAAGCAGCTCGAGTCCGACATCCGGGCGATCCTCGATTCCAACGCCAAGATCCCCGGTGTCGAGAAAATCGGCGCCTACTACTACAACTTCTGGAAGGACGCGCAGCACCAGCGTGGCCTGTGGCGCCGCACCACGCTCGAGGAGTACCGCAAGGACCAGCCCAAGTGGGAGACCGTGATCGACCTCGACGCGCTCAACCGCGAAGAGAACGAACAGTGGGTCTGGCACGGCGCCGACTGCCTGCGTCCGGACTATCAGCGCTGCCTGGTCGCGCTGTCGCGCGGCGGCTCCGATGCCGACGTCACCCGCGAGTTCGACCTGACCACCAAGGCCTGGGTCAAGGACGGCTTCGTCCGCCCCGAGGCCAAGGGCAGCCTGAACTGGATCGACCGCGACCACGTCTACGTCGCCACCGATTTCGGCCCCGGCTCGATGACCACCTCGGGCTATGCGCGCGTGGTCAAGCTGTGGAAGCGCGGCACGCCGATGGCCTCGGCCAGCCTGGTCTACGAGGGCAAGCCGACCGACATGATGATCGGCGCCATGCACGACCACACCCCGGGCTTCGAGCGCGACTTCGTCCAGCGCACGCTCGCTTTCTATAACGACGAGCTGTACCTGCGCGGCGCCGACGGCAAGCTGAGCAAGATCGACCTGCCGAACTCGGCCAACAAGTACGTCCATCGCGAATGGCTGATCGCCGAGCTGCGCGATCCCTATGAAGCCGGCGGCAAGAAGTACGCCTCCGGCAGCCTGATCGCGATCAAGTTCGACGACTTCCAGGCCGGCAAGCGCGACTTCACCACCTTGTTCGCGCCGACCGAGACCACCTCGCTGGCGAACGCGGTGTGGACGCGCAATCACCTGATCCTCAACGTGCTCGACGACGTCAAGTACAAGCTCAGCGTGCTGACCCCGGGCGAGGGCGAGTGGAAGCGCGAGGCCCTGGCCGGCGCGCCGACGTTCGGCACGGTCATGGTCGGCGCGGTCGACTCCGACGAAAGCGACGCGGTCTGGCTGAGCGCCAGCGACTACCTGACCCCCAGCACCCTGGCGATGGGCGAAGTCGGCAAGAACGCCAAGGCACCGGACGTGCTGAAGACCATGCCGACTTTCTTCGACGCGTCCAAGAACGTGATCGAACAGCACTTCGCCAAGAGCAAGGACGGCACCCGCGTGCCGTACTTCCTGGTGCGGCCGAAGGATCTCAAGCTCGACGGCAGCGCGCCGACTCTGCTGTACGGCTACGGTGGCTTCGAAATCTCGCTGACTCCGAGCTATTCCGGCGGCATCGGCAAGGGCTGGCTCGAGAAGGGCGGCGTGTATGCGGTCGCCAACATCCGCGGCGGCGGCGAGTACGGCCCGCGCTGGCACCAGGCCGCGCTCAAGGCCAACCGTCACAAGGCCTATGAGGATTTCGCAGCGGTCGGCCAGGACCTGATCGCGCGCAAGATCACCAGCACCCCGCACCTGGGCGTGCAGGGCGGCAGCAACGGCGGCCTGCTCACCGGCAACATGCTGACCCAGTACCCGGACCTGTTCGGTGCGGTGGTGGTGCAGGTGCCGCTGCTCGACATGAAGCGCTACAGCCACCTGCTGGCCGGCGCCTCGTGGATGGCCGAGTACGGCGATCCGGACACCGCCGATTGGTCGTTCATCCAGGGCTTCTCGCCGTACCACCTGTTCGATGCCAAGCGCGAGTACCCGCCGGTGATCTTCATGACCTCGACCAAGGACGACCGCGTCCATCCGGGCCATGCGCGCAAGATGGCGGCGAAGATGCTCGATGCCGGCAAGAACGTGCGCTACTACGAGAACATCGAAGGCGGACACGGCGGCGCGGCCAACAACGCCCAGCAGGCGCACATGAACGCGCTGGCCTTCACCTTCCTGTGGGAACAGCTGGCCAAGTGACGGGCCGGCCGGCCGATGCGTGAACCGACGGGCGCCCAGGCGCCCGTCGTCGTCTGCGCCCCGGCCCTGCCCGACTGGGCTGGCTGAATCCTCACCGCCCCGCGGTTGCGCATCCCGATATCGGACCCAATATGAAACCGACCTTTCTCACGCTTGCGGCGACGCTCCTGATGACCACGACCCTTTCCGCCACCGCAGCCGGCCTGCCCACGCCGCCCGACGCCGCCAAGAAGCCGCACGAGGTCAAGGCCCCGCACGGCGCCCAGCGCAGCGACGAGTACTACTGGTTGCGCGACGACAAGCGCAAGAACCCCGAGATGCTGGCCTATCTCAAGGCCGAGAACGCCTATGTAGATGCGGCCATGGCGCCGCTCAAGCCGCTCGAGGACACGCTGTACAACGAGATCGTCGGCCGCATCAAGCAGGACGACAGCTCGGTGCCGTACCGCGAGCGCGGCTACTGGTACTACACCCGCTTCGAGACCGGCCAGGACTATCCGATCCAGGCCCGGCGCAAGGGCAGCATGGACGGCGCCGAGGAGATCCTGCTCGACGTCAACGCGATGGCCAAGGACAAGCAGTACTTCAACGTCGGCGACTTCGAGGTCAGCCAGGACAACCGGATCCTGGCCTGGGCCGACGACGCCGTCGGCCGCCGCCAGTACAAGATCCGCTTCAAGAACCTGGAGACCGGCGAGATTTATCCCGACGTCATCGACGACGTTTCGCCGAACCTGGTCTGGGCCGACGACAACAAGACCCTGTTCTACGTCGAGAACGACCCCGAGACCCTGTTGACCGTGCGGGTCAAGAAGCATGTGCTCGGCACGCCGGCCTCGGCCGACGTGCTGGTCTACGAAGAAAAAGACGACAGCTTCTACATGGGCATCGGCCGCAGCCGCGACGATGCCTACATCTGCATCAGCCTGCACAGCACCGTGTCGAGCGAGGCCCGTTGCGCGCCGGCCGCCGATCCGAAGGAGTTCGTGGTGCTGGCGCCGCGCGAGCGCGACGTCGAGTACGACGCCGACCACCTCGACGGCCGCTGGGTGATCCGCACCAACGCGCCCGGCGCCGACGGCAAGCCGGCGCCGAACTTCCGCCTGGTGACCGCCGCCGACGATGCCCGCTCGCGCAAACAATGGCAGGACTGGGTGGCGCACCGCGACGACGTCTTCATCGAAGGTTTCGAGCTGTTCGACGGCTTCACCGCGGTCGCCGAGCGTTCCAATGCGCTCGAACGCCTGCGCCTGATCGGCAAGGACGGCAAGGAGGAATTCGTCAAGGCCGACGAGCCCGCGTTCTCGATGGGCCTGGCGACCAACTCCGAGCACGACACGCCGTGGCTGCGCTACACCTACACCTCGATGACCACGCCGGCGACGACCTATGAGCTCAACACTCAAACCGGCGAGCGCAAGCTGCTCAAGCAGCAGCCGGTGATCGGCTACGACCCCGACAAGTACGTGACCGAGCGCTTCTGGGCGACCGCGCGCGACGGCGTCAAGGTGCCGGTGTCGCTGGTCTACAAGAAGGGCTTCGAGAAGAACGGCAAGGCGGCGATGCTGCAGTACGCCTACGGCAGCTACGGTTCCTCGACCGACCCGGGCTTCAACAGCACCGTGGTGAGCCTGCTCGACCGCGGAATGGTCTATGCGATCGCCCACATCCGCGGCGGCCAGGAACTGGGCCGCAAGTGGTACGACGACGGCAAGCTGTTCAACAAGAAGAACACCTTCACCGACTTCATCGACGTCAGCGCCGAACTGGTCAAGGCCGGCTACGCCGCGCCCGACCGCGTCGCGGCCTACGGCGGCAGCGCCGGCGGCCTGTTGATGGGCGCGATCGCCAACATGGCGCCGCAGCAGTACCGGGTGATCCTGTCGCAGGTGCCGTTCGTCGACGTGGTGACCACCATGCTCGATCCGAGCATCCCGCTGACCACCAACGAGTACGACGAGTGGGGTAATCCTGAGAAGAAGGATTACTACGACTACATGCTCAGCTATTCGCCCTACGACAACCTCAAGGCCCAGGCCTATCCGGCGATGTTCGTCGGCACCGGCCTGTGGGATTCGCAGGTGCAGTACTGGGAGCCGGCCAAGTACGTCGCCCGTCTGCGCGATATCCAGCGGTCCGACAAGAGCGACGGCAAGCAGCCGTTGCTGTTCCGTACCAACATGGAGGCCGGCCACGGCGGCAAGTCGGGCCGTTTCCGTCGCTTCCGCGAACAGTCGGAGATGTACGCGTTCATGCTCGACCAACTGCAGGTTAGCGGGCCCACGCTGAAGTAAGTGCCCGCGGTCCCCGTTCGACGGCACCGGCGGCGCCCGCCCCGGTGCCGTCGTCGTTTGCGGCGGAGCGGATTGAAAGCCAGGGCCGCACCCGCATTTCGACCACAGCCCCTGCGACCGCCGCATACTTCCGCCATGCCGTTTCCGCCACCGCCTGCCGACCCCGAGCCGCCGACCGCGCCCGCCGCGGATGCGGTCGAGGGCAGGGCCCCATCGTCGAAGGCCCGCAAGGGGCGGTTCCGTTGGGCCTGGAAGCTGCTCGCCTATGCCAGCCTGGCCCTGGGCGTGATCGGCATCGTCGTGCCGGGCCTGCCGACCGTGCCGTTCGTGCTGTTGTCGGCCTTCGCCGCGGGGCGCGGCTCCGAGCGACTGCATGCCTGGTTGCTCGGCCACCGCCAGTTCGGGCCGATCATCCGCGACTGGGAAAAGCACGGCGCGGTCAGTCGGCGCTCCAAGTGGCTGGCGGTGTCGATGATGTCGGTCTGTGCGGTGATCATGTTCCTGACTTCGCCGAAGCTGTGGATGGCGATGACCGGCACCGCAATCATGACCGTCGTCGCGATCTGGTTGTGGCGGCGGCCCGAACCGCCACGGGCCTGAGCGCAGCGGCGCCGGCCCCGGCCCGCCTGAACCCGCGCCGCGCCCCGCCGTCCCGGACGGGTTCGTTTCGACGCCGGCTGCGGGCTACACTTCGCCCATGAATGCACGCATCGCAACGCCTCTCGTTTTGACCGCGCTGACCCTCGCCCTGACCGCTTGCGGCAACAAGGGCCCGCTGGTCCTGCCGACCGAGCCCGCGCCGCAGGAAGCGCCCGTGGCCAAGCCGGGCGAAGTGCCGGTGACCATCTCCACCGCCAATAATCCGCCGGTCGCGACCGACCCGAACGCCAAGACCTCGCTGCCGACCCTGCCGCCGCTGGACGGCTCGCAGCCGGCCGCCGAAGGCGCGAAGGATGCGGACACGCAAGACAAGGACGGCGACGGCAAGGACGACGCCAAGCCTGTCGAGCCGGTGCCGCAGGGCGATGGCTGAGTCCGCGACCGCCGTGGCCGGGCAGGCCGCGCCGCTGCGCTTCAGCAAGATGCACGGCGCCGGCAACGACTTCGTCGTGCTCGATCTGCGCGGCGGCGCGCCCGAACCCGACGCTGAACTGTGCCGCGCCTTGGCCGACCGCCACTTCGGCGTCGGTTGCGACCAGATCCTGACCGTCGAAGACCCGCTCAGCGAGGGCGCGGTCGCGTCCTACCGGATCTGGAACGCCGACGGTTCGGGCTCGCAGCAATGCGGCAACGGCGCGCGCTGCATCGCCGCCTGGCTGGTCCGCGACGGCGCCGCCGCACGAGCCCGCGCCGAGGACGGCAGTTTCGCCGTCGACAGCCCGGCCGGCCGCCATGCGGTGTGGACGCTCGGCGACGGCGGTTACCGCATCGACATGGGGCGCCCCGATTTCGAGCCCGCGCGCATCCCGATGCGCGGCTACACGGCCTACCAGGATCAATACGTGGTCGACATCCACGACACCGTGATCGGTTTCGGCGCGGTGTCGATGGGCAATCCGCATGCGGTGATCGAGGTCGACGACGTCGAGGCCGCGCCGCTCGACAGCATCGCCCCGCTGTTGCAGTCGAGCAATGCGTTTCCGGAATCGGCCAACGTCGGCTTCGCCCAGGTGATCGCCCGCGATCGCATCCGCCTGCGCGTGTACGAGCGCGGCGTCGGCGAGACCCTGGCCTGCGGCAGCGGCGCCTGCGCCGCGGTAGCGGTGTTGATCCGACGCGGCCTGGTCGACCGCGACGTCGCCGTGCGGCTGCCCGGCGGCGAATTGCGCATCGCCTGGCCCGACGACGCGGCGACGCTGTCGATGGCGGGCCCGGCGGCTTTCGTGTTCGAAGGAGAGTGGAACCGATGACCGACAAGTTCAGCGAGCAAACGAGCGACAAGTTCAGCGCCCACGAAGTCGCCAACTGGCTGCGTCGTCATCCGCGGTTCCTGCAGCAGTTTCCCGACCTGTCGATGAGCCTGGTGGTGCCGCGCGAGGAAGGCTCGGCGGCGTCGCTGGCGAGCTACCAGCTGGAAGTGCTGCGCGACAAGAACCGCGAACTGTCGCGGCGCCTGCAGGAGCTGTTCGGCAACGCCCAGGAGAACGAACGCCTGGCGGTGCGCACCCATCAGTTGACCTTGGCGCTGCTGCGCCAGAGCAGCGCCGCCGACACCTTGCGCGCGATGGCGGCGAGTCTGGCCGAGGATTTCAACGGCGACCTGGTGCGCCTGGTCGTGTTCAAACCGGTCGAAGGCCTCGGCGACAGCGACTGGCTGCAGATCATCGCCGAAGGCGATGCGCGCCTGCAGCCGTTCCGCGACGCCCTGAGCGACGGCGAACCGCTGTGCGGCCGCCTGCAGCCCGAGAAACACGTCGTGCTGTACGGCGAGCGCGCCGAGGAAGTGCAGTCGACCGCCTTGTTGCCGCTGCCGGGCACCGGCCTGATCGCGGTCGGCAGCCGCGACGCGAACCGCTTCTTCCCCGGCATGGGTACCTTGTTCCTGCGCATGATGGGCGAGTCGCTGGCGGTCGCGCTCAGGCGTTTCGACTGAGCCGAGCGCGCGGCGCGATCCGCGCCGACACGCCGCAGCGGTTTCGTCATGAGCACGACCAACGCCTTCCTCGATCATCTGCGCGTCGAGCGCCGCATGTCGGCGCACACCCTCGACGCCTATCGACGCGATCTCGACGCCTTGACGCAATGGTGCGAACACCACGGCCGCGGCGATCCGCTGCGGCTGAATGCGGAAGACCTGCGCGCGTTCATCGCCGCCGAGCATCGGCGCGGCCTGACCCCCAAGAGCCTGCAACGTCGTTTGTCGGCATGCCGTAGCTTCTACGCTTGGCAGGTCAAGCAAGGCGTGCTCATGGCCAGTCCGGCGGCGGCGATCCGTGCGCCGAAGTCGCCGCGCAAACTGCCGCAGGTGCTCGACCCGGACGAAGCCAAGGCCTTGGTCGAAGTGCCGACCGATGTGCCGCTGGGGCTGCGCGATCGCGCCGTGCTCGAGTTGTTCTATTCCTCCGGCCTGCGCTTGAGCGAGTTGTGCGCTTTGCGTTGGCGCGATCTCGATCTCGACGACGGCTTGGTGACCGTGCTCGGCAAGGGCAGCAAGCAACGCAGCGTGCCGCTGGGCTCGCACGCGCGCGCGGCCTTGCAGGAATGGCGTGCATCGACCGGCGCGGCGAACGAAGCACAAGTATTTCCGGGGCGCGGCGGCGGCCCGATCACCCCGCGCGCGATCCAGTTGCGCATCCGTCAACTGGCGCAACGCCAGGGCTTGTTCAAACGCGTGCATCCGCATCTGCTGCGGCATTCCTTCGCCAGCCACATCCTCGAATCCTCGGGCGACCTGCGCGGCGTGCAGGAGCTGCTCGGCCACGCCGACATCGCCACCACCCAGATCTATACCCACCTGGATTTCCAGCACCTGGCCAAGGTCTACGACGCCGCGCATCCGCGGGCCAAGCGTAAGCCCGATCGCGAGAAGTGAGTGGGAAGAGTGAGATGAGAGTGAAGAGCGAGCGGATGAAGCCGCCGCTTCGTCGGCGCATCCCGATTCGCTCGCCTTACTGGCCAGGAAGAACCAGCGAGAATTCGTAATGAGCCGACCCGAAGAGTCCCCCCTTTGGAAAAGGGGGCAGGGGGGATTGGCTCTTGGCTTCGCGCTGGCCGAGCCTTGCACCACATCTCGCAGCATGTGTGCAAGCGTGACCGATTCGCCATAACGCCGCACCGGAAGGCTTCTGCCATGGCACTAATATCGCGCTCCTCTAGAACCAACCAAGGAACGGTGTATGCAGACAGTACTGGCAGTTTTTCTGGCGATGGGCGCCGCGGCGAGCGCGCCGGCGGCGAAGCAGGCGCCCGCCCGCGAAAGTTACGGCTTGGCCGGCGGCCGCGAAAAGGTCGGCTGCGTTTTGACCCATCGCAAGATCACCCGCTTTCCGCTGCCGATAACCATCGTCACTCCGCAGCCCGGTTACGACGCATCGCCGCCGTTGCGGGGTCAGGTGGTCTCGGCCTTGTCCAAACCATGCAAGTCGCTGACGAGCGCGTCGGTAGATCCCGACGAGCCAGCGGCAAAGGCCTACGCCGTGCGTCTGGACAAGGCATCGTGGCAGGAGGGTTCGTGGAGCGGCATGGTCGCTTTCGATGCCGCTGCCCCGGGCTCCCTGCGCGCCTGCAACAGCATGGAGGGCATTCACCTCACAGCCTGGAAGGGCAAGCCGCTGCGCAGCGCGCGTCTGTGGCATGGCTATTTCTGGTTCGATTACGAAGTCGAGTCCGGTGGCCCATCTGAGTGCCGGGAGCGGGATTACGCTGAGTGAATGCAACCGGGAGCGGCGCCGCCGCTCCCGGTCTGGGACTTGAACCGGCCGGCCGCAGCCCCACTTCGTGAGGGTTACCCCGGAGGCCAGCATGGACCCCAGTCAGAACCCCACTGTTTTTCACGCCACCACCATCGTCTCGGTACGCCGCGACGGTCGCGTCGCCGTGGCCGGCGACGGTCAGGTGACGCTCGGTCACACCGTCATGAAATCAAACGCGCGCAAGGTGCGCCGCCTCGGCCGCGATGGCCAGGTGCTCGCCGGTTTCGCCGGTGCCGCCGCCGATGCGTTCACCTTGTTCGAACTGTTCGAAGCCAAGCTCGAAAAGCACGGGCAACTGACCCGTGCCGCGGTCGAATTGGCCAAGGATTGGCGCACCGAGCGCCGCCTCGGCAAGCTAGAAGCGCTGCTCGCGGTGGCCGATAAAGAAACCTCGCTGATCATCAGCGGCACCGGCGACGTCATCGAGCCCGAAGACGGGATCATCGCGATCGGCTCCGGCGGCATGTACGCACTGTCGGCTGCGCGCGCTCTGATCGCGCACACCCAACTCGACGCCCGCACCATCGCCACCGAGGCGATCAACATCGCCGGCGACGTGTGCATCTACACCAATCGCAATGTGGTGGTCGAAGAGCTTTAGAAGTGAGTGGGGAGAAGTGAGGAGCGAGTAAAAACCGGCTTCCTTCATTATCTCTTCCATTCGCAGCATGTCCGCTCACTCCTCACTCCTCTCATCTCACTTCTTCTTTCTATGAAACCCGACAACAGTCACGCCACCATGACGCCGCGCGAAATCGTGCAGGAGCTCGACCGTCACATCATCGGTCAGCACGCAGCCAAGCGCGCGGTCGCGATCGCGTTGCGCAATCGTTGGCGCCGCATGCAGCTCAACGACGATCTGCGCAATGAGGTCATGCCCAAGAACATCCTCATGATCGGCCCCACCGGCGTCGGCAAGACCGAGATCGCGCGCCGTCTGGCGACGCTCGCGAACGCGCCGTTCGTCAAGGTCGAGGCCACCCGCTTCACCGAGGTCGGCTATGTCGGCAAGGACGTCGAGCAGATCGTTCGCGACCTCGCCGACACCGCGGTCAAGCTGTACCGCGAACAAGCCAAGGTGCGCGTGCGCACTCAGGCCGAAGACCGCGCCGAAGACCGCATCCTCGATGCGCTGCTGCCCAAGCGCGTGCCGGGCGGTTTCGGCTTCGGTTCGGAAACGCCGGCGCAGGACACCAGCTCGCCCGACAGCGATACCCGCGCCAAGTTGCGCAAGCAACTGCGTGCCGGCGAACTCGACGAGCGCGAGATCGAGATCGAAACCGCGGTCAACGTGGGTGTCGACATCATGGCGCCCCCGGGCATGGAAGAAATGGGCCAGCAGCTGCGGCAGATGTTCTCGCAGGTGTCCGGCGGCAAGACCCACAAGAAGCATCTGACGATCAAGGCCGCGCGTCCGCAGTTGATCGAAGAGGAAGCGGCCAAGCTGGTCAACGAAGACGATGTGCGCGCCGCCGCGATCGAAGCCTGCGAACAGCACGGCATCGTCTTCATCGACGAGATCGACAAGGTCGCCAAGCGCAGCGAAGCCGGCATGAGTGGCGGCGACGTTAGCCGCGAAGGCGTGCAGCGCGACCTGCTGCCGCTGGTCGAGGGTTCGACGGTGAGCACCAAGTACGGCTCGGTCAAGACCGACCACATCCTGTTCATCGCCTCGGGCGCGTTCCATCTGGCCAAGCCGAGCGACCTGATTCCGGAGCTGCAGGGCCGCTTCCCGATCCGGGTCGAACTCGGCGCGCTGAGTAAGGACGATTTCGTCCGCATCCTCACCGAACCCAAGGCCTCGCTGACCACGCAGTACATCGAACTGCTCAAGACCGAAGGCGTGGAGCTGCAGTTCACCGCCGATGCGGTGGATCGCCTGGCCGAGATCGCCGCGCAGGTCAACGAACGCCAGGAAAACATCGGCGCGCGTCGTCTGCATACCGTGCTCGAACGCTTGCTCGATACCCTGAGCTTCGAGGCGCCGGATCGCGACGGCCAGGCGGTGAGCATCGACCGCGCCTACGTCGATCAGCACCTGGGCGAGTTGGTGCAGGACCCGGATCTGAGCCGTTACATTCTCTGAAGCTCTTAGCCCCTCTCCCGTTAACGGGAGAGGGGGTGGGGTGAGGGCCGACGGACGCGTCGCGATCCAGCCCCTTCGTCGCCCCGCACGCTCTGCTAACGTGTCGCCCCATGGACGACATCGCACCCGCATCAGGGACCGAGGCATCGCGCGCCATTAACCCAGGCACCGCCCTGGTGCTCGGCGCCAACGGGTTTCTCGCCGGCTACATCATCGCCTCGCTGCGCCAGCGCGGATGGCGGGTGGTGCGTGGTGTGCGTGCGAGCGACCGCGCGCCGCGCGCCGACGAGCGCGAGGCCGACTTGGCCCGGATGACCACACCCGAAGCCTGGCGCGACACCTTGCGCGGGGTCGATGCGGTGATCAACGTTGCCGGCATCCTGCGCGAGACCGGCGTCCAAACCTTCCAGGCCATCCACGTCGATGGGCCGCTCGCGCTCGCCCAGGCCTGCGTGTCCGCCGGTGTCGCCCGCTTCGTACAGATCTCCGCCCTCGGCGAGCCCGAGGACGGCGCCTTCATTGCCTCCAAGCACCGCTTCGACGAGGCCTTGCTCGCCCTGCCGCTGTGTGCGGTAGTGCTGCGGCCGTCGATCGTCTACGCCGCGTCCGGTTCCTACGGCGGCACTTCGTTGCTGCGCGCGCTGGCGGCGTTTCCGGGCTGGCATCTGTTGCCCGGCGACGGACGCTGGGCGATCCAGCCGGTGTCGGCCGAAGACCTCGGCACCATCGCCGCGCTCGCCACCGCAGGCGAGCAGCGCGGCATCTTCGAAATCGGCGCGCCGCAGCCGATGACGCTGCGCGAGTACCAGGCGACCTGGCGGCGCTGGCTGCGCATCGACGGCGAGGCCGCGATCGCGGTGCCGGAAGCGCTGGTGTCGCTGCAGGTCGGGGTCGGCGAGCGGCTCGGCCGCGGCCCGGTCGGCGAAACCATGTGGCGCATGCTCCGGCGCGGCAACGTCACCGGCCCCGATGCGCCCGCGCGCCTGCAGGCCGAGTTCGGCCACGTGCCGCGCGATCTGCAGACGGCGCTTGCGGCGACGCCGAGCCAGGTCCAGGACCGTTGGCAGGCGCAGCTGTACTTCCTCGCGCCGACCCTGCGCATCGCCATCGTCGCCTTGTGGCTGATTTCGGCGTTGGCCGGATGGCTGACCCCGGCGGCGACGATCGAAGCGCTGGCCGCGGGTTCGCCGATGCAGGCCTGGCAGCCGGTGCTGTTGGCACGCGCGACCGCCTCTCTGGATGCGGTGCTCGCCTTGCTGTTGCTGATCGATTGGCGCCCGCGTCCGGTGCTCGGGCTGATGGGACTCAGCGTGCTCGCCTACACGCTCGCGTTCGGCGTGCTGCTGCCGGCGCAATGGCTGGACCCGCTCGGCGGGCTGGCGAAGAATCTGCTCGTGTTGCCGGCGCTCGCGGTGGCCTGGGTGCTGGCGGATAGGAGGTAAGCATGGATTATCTGTGGGTGAAGTGGATTCACATCCTGTCGTCGACCCTGTTGTTCGGCACCGGCCTGGGCATCGCGTTTTTCTTCTGGATCGCGCATCGGCGCGGCGACCCCAAGGTGATCGCCGAGACCGCGCGCACGGTGGTGATCGCCGATGCCTGCTTCACCGCGCCGGCGGTGATCGTGCAGTTCGTCAGCGGCATGTGGCTGACCTGGCGGCTCGGCATCCCGTTCTCGGTGTTCTGGCTCAAGACCGCGTTGCTGTTGTTCTTCGTGGTCGGCGCCTGCTGGTTGCCGGTGCTGTGGCTGCAGGCGCGGGCACGGCGTCTGGCGGCCGAAGCCGCGGCGCTCGGCGCGCCCCTGTCGGCGGCCTATCGGCGCACCATGCGTTGGTGGTTCTGGCTCGGCTGGCCGGCCTTCCTCAGCGTCATGGCGATCTTCTGGCTGATGGTGATGAAACCGGTTTGATCAGCGGCGCAATTCGAGCAGCACGCCCACGGTAGGGAACTGTTCGCTGCCGGCGAGCCAGCCGGGGCGGCGTTCGATCTCGACGAAACCTTCCGAGCGGTATAACTGCAGGGCCGGTTCGTTGCCGGCCAGCGCCAGCGTGGTCACCACCGGCCCGGCATCGGCCAGCGCGTGCCGCAACAGGCGGCGGCCGACGCCGCGGCCGTAGCAGTCCGGGTGCACGTACAGCCAATTCAAGGAATTGCGTTTGTAGGCGACGAAGCCCTGCACGACGGTGTCGATCGAGGCGACGTCGAGACGGCCGTCGAACAGGCCCTCGCTGTGCGCGGTGCGCGCCAGGCTGCGAAAGGCGGCGACATCGGCGCTGAGCCGCAGTTCGTCCAGGCGCGCGCGGTCGTGGATTGCGCACAGGCGCGGCCAATCGCTCAGCAGGTAAGGACGGATGCTGGCGTCGGTCGGCGGTAGGCGCATTGCGAAGGATTCTGCACCCGTCGCCGCGGGCTTGCACGGGGCCGTGTGCGGCAACGCGAACGGCCGCACACGCTGCGCGCGACTCAGTCCTCGCCGATGTCTTCGTTCCACACGTCCGGGTTTGCGGCGATGTAGCCGCCGAGCATCTCGATGCATTCCGGGTCGGCCAGGTCGATCACGTTGACGCCGTTCTCGCGCAGCCAATCGACGCCGCCGCTGAAGTTCACCGACTCGCCGACCACGACGGTGCCGATGTTGAACTGGCGCACCAGGCCGCTGCAGTACCAGCACGGCGCCAGGGTGGTGACCATGATGGTGTCGCGGTAACGGCGTTGGCGGCCGGCCTTGCGGAAAGCGTCGGTCTCGCCGTGCACGGAAGGGTCGTTTTCCTGGATGCGACGGTTGTGGCCGCAGCCGAGCAGGCGGCCGTCGTTGTGGTAAAGCGCCGCGCCTATCGGGATGCCGCCTTCGGCCAGGCCCTGGCGGGCTTCGGCGACGGCGGTCTTGAGCAGGGCGCGGTAGTCGGGCGTGGCGATCATGAAAGGCTCCGGTTCGATGGCGCCCAGTCTGGCGCGGCGGCGCGGCGCGGTCGAGCCCGCTGCCTTCGATTCGCCCTGCGCGCGGAGCGCTCAGTCCCGCCCGCGCCGCAGCAGATCGATGTGCGGGATGCCGTCTTCGACATAGGGCTCGGACGAGGGCTCGAATCCGTAGCGGCCGTAATAGCCCTGCAGATGCGCCTGCGCGCCGATCTGCACGTCGGCCCCGGGCCAGCGCCGTTCGATTTCGATCAGCGCGGCCTCGATCATCGGCCCGCCATGGCCCTGGCCGCGGTGCGCGGGTGCGGTGAGAACGCGGCCGAAGCTGACCTGCGGATAGCTCAGCCCGGCCGGCAGGATGCGCAGGTAGGCGGCGAGCGTGCCGTCGGCCAAGCGGCCGAACAGGTGGATTGCGTCCGGATCGCGATCCTTGCCGTCGGGATCGAGATAGACGCAGTTCTGCTCGACCACGAACACCTCCGAGCGCAGGCGCAGCAGCTCGTAGAGCTCGTCGGCGCTCAGCTCGCGGAAGGGTTTGGCATGCCAGCTCAGGGTGTTCATGGCCGGATTCTGGCAGAGCCCGGTGGGGCGTGGGGCGGGGCGGGCTGGTCGTTCGTCTCAGGCCCGAGTGGAAGCCTTGCCGGGCCTTTGGCGGGCCGGGCCGACGCGACCGTGCAGGCCGGTTCCGCAACCGAGCCCGGCCGGCGGGCGTGCGATAATCCCGGCATGAGCGAACAGACCCCCAAGCCCGACACCACCCACTTCGGTTTCCGCGACGTCCCCAAGGGCGAGAAGCGCAAGCTGGTCGGCGAGGTGTTTTCCTCGGTCGCCGGCAGCTACGACCTGATGAACGACCTGATGAGCCTGGGCATCCATCGGGTCTGGAAGCGCTATTTCACCGCGACCGCGCAGGTCCGCCGCGGCGACCGCGTGCTCGACCTGGCCGGCGGCACCGGCGACATCGCCGCATTGCTGCGCGACCGCGTCGGCGACAGCGGCACCATCGTGCTCGGCGACATCAACCGCGAGATGCTGCGGGTCGGCCGCGACCGCATGACCGACCAGGGCCGCATCTCCGGTTTCGAGTACGTGCAGTGCAATGCCGAGTCGCTGCCGTTCCCGGATGCGAGCTTCGACCTGGTCACCATCGCCTTCGGCCTGCGTAACGTCACCGACAAGGATGCGGCATTGCGCGAGATGTTGCGCGTGCTCAAGGTCGGCGGCCAGGCGCGCGTGCTCGAGTTTTCGGAAGTGAAGGCCGACTGGTTCAAGCCGATCTACGATTTCCATTCGTTCAACGTGCTGCCGAAACTCGGCAAGCTGTTCGCCAACGACAGCGAGAGCTACCGCTATCTGGCCGAGAGCATCCGCAAGCACCCGCCGCAGGACGAGCTCAAGAAAATGATGGTCGAAGCCGGCTTCGCCCGCGTCGACTACAAGAACCTCAGCGCCGGCATCTGCGCCATCCATACCGGTTACAAGGTCTGAGGCGAGCGCTCGGCGCAGCGTGAGTAACGAAAAAGGCCGGGACGAAACTCCCGGCGTTTTTATTGGCGCTTCCGCTTTCGCGGGGGTTTATCGATGCATGGCGCTGAAGTCTCTGGATCTCCGCCTTCGCGGAGATGACGGCTGACAGGGCACGGCGCAACCTACCTGCAGGGCGAGGCGCAACCCACCAACCGTCGTCCCCGCGCAGGCGGGGACCCAGGGCTACACCGCAACGGCGTTCTGAAGTCTTCGGTGTAGCTGCTTGGAAACGAGGCTCACCGTCGTCCGGAGGATGGCCGGAACCTCGAGCCTCTATCCAACCTCAAGCCGAAAACCCGCCATCCACCGAAATCGCCGTGCCGGTGATGAAGTTGCCGCCGGGGCCGGCCAGGTGAGCGACGGTCGCGGCGACATCTTCGGGGCGGCCGTATTCGCCGAGCGGCAGGCCGGCGCGCTGCGCGTCGGCGCCTTCGCCGTCGGCCGGGTTCATGTCGGTGTCGACCGGGCCCGGCTGGACCACGTTGACGGTGATGCCGCGCGCGCCGAGGTCCTGCGCCAGGCCCTTGCTCAAGCCGATCACCGCGGCCTTGCTCATCGAGTACAGGGTCATGTTCGGCGCGCCGACGCGTTCGCCCAGGCAACTGCCGATGGTGATGATGCGGCCGCCGCGCGGCAGGTGTTTGGAGGCGGCCTGCGCGGCCACGAACGGCGCACGCACGTGGATCGCCATGACCCGCTCGTAGGATTCGGCGCTCTCGTCCTCGAACGGGCCGTAGGCGAACACGCCGGCGTTGTTGACGACGATGTCGAGACGGCCGAATTCGGCGACGGTGCGCTCGACCGCGGCGGTCACCGCCTGCGGGTCGGCGCTGTCGGCGGCGATGGCCAGGGCGCGGCGGCCGCCGGCCTGGATCTCGGCGACGACCGCCTGGGCCTGCTCGGCGGCGCGCGCATAGGTCAACACCACGTCGGCGCCGTCGGCGGCGAGGCGGCGTGCGATGGCTGCGCCGATGCCGCGGCTGCCGCCGGTGACCAGGGCTACTTTGCCTGCGAGAAGCGTCATGTCGGTGTTCCTTGAAGAAGGGGAGGGAATGGCGCCGATCGTGGCAGGCGGCCCCGCGCGCGCCTACGGCGGCGATGGGAAGCATCGTTGCGTGCACCCGGTCGCGGAAAGCAGCGTTGCGCCGCTGCGGCCGGTCGCGGCACCGCCAACCGCCAAGCGCGGCGACGCGCTGCACCATGCCGGGCCGCGGGCGAGGCGCTAAACTCGGGCGCTCGACCCGTCGTCCGTGGACCTTTCATGCGTTCTTCGATCCTGACCGTTTGCCTTGTCGCGGCCCTGACCGCCGCCGCCGGCTGCTCGCGCGATGCCGCGACCCCCGCCGCCGACTCCACCCCGCCCGCGGCGACGCCGGAGGCCAAAGTGAACGACACCGCTGCCGCGGCCGACCGCGACGAGCATTCCTACGCCCAGCCCGACCTGGTCCGCATCGACGATCTGGCCTTGCAGCTCGCGGTCGACTTCGCCAGCAAGACCCTCACCGGCAGCGCCACCTACACCCTCGACTGGGCCGATCCCAAGGCCAACCAGCTCGTCCTCGACAGCCGCGACCTGACGATCGAAAAAGTCGTCGGCGAGCGCGCCGACGGCAAGTGGGTCGACCTCAAGTTCGCCCTGGCCGATGCCGATAAGACCCTCGGCAGCAAGCTCACCATCGAGGTGCCGGAGCGCAGCAAGCGCGTGCGCGTCAGCTACGTCACCTCGCCGAACGCCTCGGGCCTGCAGTGGCTGGAGCCGTCGATGACCGAGGGCAAGAAGACGCCCTTCATGTTCAGCCAGTCGCAGCAGATCCACGCACGTTCGTGGGTGCCGCTGCAGGACACGCCGAGCGTGCGCTTCACCTACACCGCCCACGTCACCGGGCCGAAGGACGCGATGGTGCTGATGAGCGCCGACAACGATCCCAAGGCGGCACGCGACGGCGACTACAGCTTCAAAATGCCGCAGAAGATTCCGTCGTACCTGCTTGCGATCGCGGCCGGCGACCTGGTGTTCCAGCCGATCTCCAACCGCGCCGGCGTGTGGGCCGAGCCTTCGATGGTGAAGAAGGCCGCGACCGAGTTCGCCGACACCGAAAAGATGATGGAGACCACCGAGCAGTTGTACGGCCCCTACCGTTGGGAGCGCTACGACATCCTGGTGCTGCCGCCGTCGTTCCCGTACGGCGGCATGGAAAATCCGCGCCTGACCTTCGCCACCCCGACCGTGATCGTGGGCGACAAGTCGCTGGTGTCGCTGGTTGCGCACGAGCTCGCGCACAGCTGGTCCGGCAACCTGGTGACCTTCTCCAGCAGCAAGGACGGCTGGCTCAACGAAGGCTTCACCAGCTACGTCGAAAACCGCATCGTCGAGGCGCTGTACGGCAAGGAGCGTTCCGACATGGAGAACGTGATCGGCCGCAACGAACTCGCCGCCGAGTTCAAGACCATCGATCCCAAGCTGCAGGCGCTGGCGCTGAAGCCGGGTACGTTGAAGGACCCGGACGAGGCCAGCAGCGCCACCGTCTACACCAAGGGCGCCTGGTTCCTGCAGTTCCTCGAACAGCGTTACGGCCGCGAGGTGTTCGATCCCTTCCTGCGCAGCTACTTCGACCACTTCGCGTTCCAGAGCATCCCGACCACCAAGTTCGTCGAATACGCCAAGGCCAACCTGCTCGCCAAGCATCCGGGCAAGGTCAGCGAGGCCGAGCTGGAGGAATGGATCTACGGCCCGGGCATCCCGAAGTCGGCGCCGGCCACGCAGTCGCCGCGCTTCGACGCGGTCGACGCCGCGCGCAAGGCCTGGACCGATGCCGGCACGCTGCCGGACAAGGCCCTGACCGCGAAGTGGAGCACGCAGGAATGGGTGCACTTCATCGAGGGCATGCCGGAAACGCTCAAGGTCGAGCAGCTCAGCGCGCTCGATGCCGCCTATCGCTTCACCGGCACGCCGAACGGCGAGATCGCCCAGCGCTGGTATCCGTTGACGGTGCGCAGCGGCTATCGCCAGGCCGACCAGGCCATCGCCGCGTTCCTGCAGAAGATCGGCCGCCGCAAGCTGATCATGCCGACCTACGGCGAACTGGTGAAAACGCCGGAAGGCCTGAAGCTGGCCGAGGACACTTTCGCCAAGGCCAAGCCCGGCTATCACCCGATCACGACCGCTTCGGTCGAGGCGGTGATCGCCAAGGCCAAGTCCGCGCCGCAGGCCGCGGCCAAGTAAGCGCGAGCGCATGACCCTGCGTCGCCTGCTCAAGACGGTCGCCCTGGTGGCGGCCGTCTTGCTGTGCGCGCTGCTGTGGTGGCTGTGGCGCGATCCCTATCGTGTGGTGCTCGGCGATTACGCGCGCCAGCGCCTTGTTGCCGGGCTGGGCCGCAATGCCGCGCAGGTCGACGATCACCGCTGGGTCTACGCCTACAACGACGAAGCGCCGGCGAACGCGCCGACCGTGGTCATGGTGCACGGCTTCACCGGCGGCAAGGAAAACTGGTACCTGCTGGCGCAGCGGCTGCGCGGCCGCTATCGCGTGTTCGTGCCCGACCTGCCGGGCTGGGGCGAGAGCGAGCGCAAGCGCGGCGCCGATTACGGTTTCGTCGCCCAGAACGACCGCGTCGCGCGCTTCATCGAGCAGGTTGCGCGCAAGCCAGGCAGCCCGGTCGTGCTGCTCGGTCATTCGATGGGCGGCGGCATTGCCGCATTGACTGCCGCGCGCCATCCCCGCGACGTCGATCGCGTGGCCCTGTTCAACTCGGCCGGCGTGCGCTTCAAGGACAACGTGTTCGGCCGCGAAGTGCTCGAGGGCAAGAACCCGTTCGCGGTCAGCGATGCCGCCAGCCTCAAGCACTACCTCGACATCCTGTTCTACGACGAGCGCGCCAAGCCGGTCATTCCGTGGCCGGCCGACGGCATCTACATCGAGCGGCGCAAGCGCGAGGCGGGGTTCGAGCAATCCGTGCTCGACAAGATCGGCCGCGGCGACGAGCGCTTCCTGCCCGGCGACGAGGCCGAGCGCATCGGCCAGCCCGCGCTGCTGCTATGGTGCCGCCAGGATGCGGTCATCGATGCCAGCGCCCTGGAGCTGTTCGCGGTGCGTCTGCCGCAAGCGCAGCGGGTGCTGCTGGACGGTTGCGGCCACATGTCGGTGATGGAACAGCCCGACGCCGTCGCCGAGGCCGTGGATCAACTGATAGCCAAGGGAACGCCGCGATGACACTGCGCAACGCCACCATCCTGCTCGCCGCCGCGATCGCGCTGGCCGCCTGCAAACAGCCCGACCCGAAGTTCGCCGAAGCCGCCAAGGCCGCGCAGCAGGAACAGGCTGCCGCCACCGCCGCCAAGGAATTCGACAGCGCCTACGGGCAGAAAAACTGGGAAATGGCCGCGGCCCACGGCGAGATAGTGACCTCGAAATACCCGGGCACGCCGACCGCCGACCGCGTGCGTCCCCTGTACGAAGAAGCGCAGGCCAAGGCCAAGGAAGTGCGCGAGCAGCGCCGCGTCGAATCGCTGTGGTCGTACATGAGCACGCCGGTGAAGACCGCGAAGGGCAAGGCCGGTACGCAGTTGTCGGCCTCGATCTACGCCCGTGCCAATGTCGAGACCGACGGCAAGACGCCGCGCCCGGTGCAGCTGATCTTCCGCGACCACCCCGACTGGGGCCGCAGCAGCTACCTCGTGCTGCAGGTCGGCGACTTCAACTGCTATGGCGGCTGCAAGCTCAAGATCGGCTTCGACGGCAAAACCAAGGTCATGGCCGGCAGCCGCCCCAAGACCGACGAAGCCATCGCCATGTTCGTCGAAGACGAGCGCGCGCTGTGGCGCGGCGTCGGCGAGGCGAAGGAACTGACCATCGAATTCCCGGTCAAGGCCGGCGGCACCCGCACGGCGAGCTTCGACGTGGGCGGATTGAAGCAGGACAAGTTGCCGGGCTGGAAGTAGGCGCGTTGCCGGCCGGCCGGTCGGTCGCGGTGTGATTCACAAGGACGAGAGCATGGTTTCGTATCGCAAGATCGCCGTCGTACTGGCCGCCGCGCTGTTGCTGCCGCTGGCGCTGCTGGCCTCGGTCTCCGTATTCGGCGATAAGGCCACGATGGACACCGTAGCGAACGACGATTTCAAGGTCGAATTGAGTCCGCCCGAGTCGGGCAGCCCGCGTGCCCGGGCGTTGGCGGCGCTGGATCGTGCGCAGGATGTCACCCTGTATTCGCTGCAGCCCTGGCAACCGCCGGAGTCGCCGTCGGCATGGCAAGAGCTGCCACAAGCCGAACGCTCCCGGCGCGAAGACGAACAGTGGCAGCGCAGCGAGCGCGAATGGTGCAAGCATGAGCGCTGCTATCACCACAATCGCGTGCTGGGGCAGACATCCGTGAAGGCGGCGGACCTGCCGGAAGTACACAAGGCCTTGCGCGAATCCCTGGGGCAGGTGCCCGATTACGCCGCCGCGTGCATCCCGGAGTACCGCCATGCGGTCAGCTTCATCAGCGCTGGAAAGCACTACGACGTGCTGCTGTGCTACGGCTGCGGCCAGGTCGCGGTGGTTATCGACGATGATCTGCACGATCGGGGACAGACCTACGCGATGGGCGAAGAACGCGCGCTGGATGCGATCCTGACTCGCACCGGCATCGCGCTGGCGGCGAAGCCGGACCACTGAACAGTGCGCTATTCGCAAAGCGGGATCGACATGGAAGACGAATGGAAAAGTTGATGGACAAGAACGGATCGATGCGCTCATCGCCGCCATGCGCATGACGCGCTTGAAGAAGCTGCTGGCCTGGCTGGCCGCGTTGATTTTGCTCACCGCTGCGGCTGCCGCAGCGGCATGGTGGGGTTTCCTGCACTGGCAGCCCGATCGCGAGCGCTATGCGCTGCGCGGCATCGATGTGTCGCATCATCAGGCCGCGATCGATTGGGCGGCGGTAGCCAGCGACGATGTCGCTTTCGCCTACCTCAAGGCCAGCGAAGGCGGCGACCATCGCGACCGCTTGTTCGCCGAGAATTGGCGTGGCGCGCGGGCGGCGGGGATCGCGACCGGTGCCTATCATTTCTTCACCTTTTGCCGCAGCGGCGCCGAGCAGGCCCGCAACTTCATCGCGGCCGTGCCGGTCGAGGCCGATGCCCTGCCGCCCGCAGTCGACCTGGAATTCGGCGGCAACTGCGGCGCGCGCCCCGATGGCGCGGAGATGCGGGTCGAGCTCGATGCCTTCCTCGCTGCGGTCGAAAGCGCCTATGCGAAACCGGCGCTGCTGTACGTAACTCCGGAATTCTTCGAGGCCTATCGCGAGTCGCTGCCGGCACGCGCGCTGTGGCGGCGTTCGATCGTGCGTGCGCCGGATACGCGCGCGGCCTGGGCGCTGTGGCAGTACCACAATCGCGCCCGTGTCGACGGCATCGTCGGGCCGGTGGATCTGAACGTGTATGCCGGCGATGCGGCCGCGTTCGAGCGTTGGCGCGGCGAGTCCATCGCGCCGCCGCCTTAAGGGTAGGAGCGGCGCGAGTCGCAATCGCGACATCGCGGTTGCGTCGTTGTTGCGGTGGCGTGTCGCGGCT
>NZ_JBQEOE010000060.1:0-8827 GCF_052045105.1 Lysobacter sp. 22409
ACGCGGGGATTTTTCATACGGGACATCCTTGTCCCGATGAAAAACGGCGCGCATCCCTGCGCGCCGCCCTCCGGGTCTTCTCGTGCCTTTGCGAGTGCTCGGCTGCGCACAGCAACAGCAGCCCTGCATCTACGACGGTTCAAGGGGTAGGAGCGGCACAAGCCGCGACCGCGAATCTACGGCTGCCAGCGCGGGCGATCGTGGTTGCGCGGTCGCGGCTTGCGCCGCTCCTACCCTAAGAGCATGGCAACCGTTGCCGTTGCCGTATGAGCTTGGCGCGATGCCGAACTCGCGAGAACACCTGAAGACCCGGAGGGCGGCGCACAGGACGTGCGCCGTTTTTCGATAAGACAGGGACGTCTTATCGAAAAATCCCGGCGCCGGCATCGCACTCGTGGCCTGTGCCCTTGCAAGGAGAGCCCTTTTCTTTGGTTACCTTTGACCGAAGGGAATCCAGACGGACTTTTGGGCTTAGCAAAAGAAAGTAACCCGGCCGCGTCAGCGGACGGAAGCTTTAGATCTTGATGTTGCTTCACCGCTCTGCGGCATCAAACGCCGCAACAGTAAGCAACGCGGTCGCGGCTTACGCCGCTCCTACAGAGGCTACGGCCAGAAAACGCCGCGAAGTCGTGGCGGCGCGGTCGCGGCTCGCGCCGCTCCTACCCCGGATCTACCGCTCAGCCCCGGATACGCGAGTACACGAACACCGTCGCAGGCGGCACGTTGCGCAGCACGAAGTCGCCGCGACGCACCTGCAGGGACAGCGCGCGGGCGACCGCATCGGCCACCGGCGCGGCCGGGCCGTAGGTGAACTGCACGAACACGCCGTCGTCCTTGAGACAGGCGAACGCCGCCTTGAGAATGTCGCGCTGCAGCGGGTGCGGCATCGTCAACAAGCCGAGCCCCGACACGATCGCATCGGCCGGCCCCTGTTCGAGGTAACCGTGCCCGCGCGCGAGCTGCGGCAGCTCGCGCGCATCGCCCAGCAGCACCGGCACACGCGGGAAGCGCAGATGCAGATGCGCGTGCAACTCTTCGTTGAGTTCCAGCACCAGCAGGTCTTCGTCGCGAATGCCGGCCTCGAGCAAGGCGCGGGTGATCGCGCCGGTGCCGCCGCCGAGCTCGATCACGCGGGTGACGTCGTCGGGCAGCTCGGCGATCATCGCCGCGGCCAGTTCGGCGCTGGACGGCGCCACCGCGGCCACGCGCAGCGGGTTCTTGAGCCACTGGCGGAAAAACGTCCAGGCACCTACTTTGCGATGCGGCTTCATGGCTGGAACTCCACAGCGGAGCGTCCGCCTGTTGCGATCAGGACCACCGACAACCGCATCAACGCGGTTCCACTCGCCAGCACCGATGGATGCGCGCATCGCGGGCGAAATCGGCCGGAATGGTCTCGGCGCTGATTTCTTCGCACTGCGCGAACTGGGCGACGGCCTCGGTGTCGAGGCGGAAGCGGCGGAAGTTGTTGGAAAAATACAGCACGCCGTTATCGGCCAGGCGCGCGACGGCGGCGCGCAGCAGGCGCACGTGTTCGCGCTGGATGTCGAAGTCGTCGGCGCGCGCGGAATTGGAGAACGTCGGCGGGTCGCAGAAGATCAGGTCGAAGCGGCTGCGGTCGGCTTCCAGCCAGGCCAGCGCATCGGCCTGCACCAGGCGGTGCTGGGCCCCGCCCATGCCGTTCTCGCGCAGGTTGTCGGCGCACCACTGCAGATAGGTCGCCGACAGGTCGACCGTGGTGGTTTCGTTGGCGCCGCCGACCGCGGCCTGCACGGTCGCCGCGCCGGTGTAGCCGAACAGATTGAGGAAACGGCGGCCGCGCGCCTCGGCGGCGATGCGCAAGCGCATCGGACGATGATCGAGGAACAGGCCGGTGTCGAGATAGTCGAACGGGTTCACGCGCAGGCGCGCGGCGCCCTCGCGCACGACCAGCACTTCGCCGCGCTGGTCGAGTTGACCGTACTTGCTGCCGCCCTTGCCGCGGCTGCGGGTCTTCAGCGCCACGCGTTCGCGCGGCACTGCGAACACTTCGCGCGCGGCGGCGAACAACTCGTTGCGGCGGCGACGCTGGTCGGCCTCGGGAATATCCGCCGGCGCGGCGTATTCCTGGATGTGCAGATAGGTGCGCGGCTCGGCTTCGTCGCTGGCGTAGACGTCGATCGCCGCCGAGTACTCGGGCAGGTCGGCGTCGTAGGCACGGAAACAGGTGATCCCCTCGCGCTCGCGCCAGGACTTGAGCTTGCGCAGGTTCTTGCGCAGCCGGTTGGCGACCATCTGGGCGCCTTCCGACAAAGGCTGCGGCGCGGCGTCCTCGGCCTTGGCGCGCTGTTCGGCATGGCCGACGCGGGCGATCGGGTCGCAGACGATCAGCGCGCATTCGATCGCGCCGTTGAAGATCTGGTACTTCTTGCCCGCACGCAGACCGGTGGCCTGGGCCAGCGCGGCGTCGCCGCACAACAGGCTCGCGCGCCAGCTCGGCACCAGGCGCTTGAGCGCCTCGCCGAGTGCGCGGTACAGCGCGGGGTCGGCGGCCAGGCGCGCGTCGTAGGGCGGGTTGCAGACGACCAGTCCAACTGGGGTGGCAGAGTACGCAACCGCCGCAGCGGTTTCATCGAAGCCACGCTCCTGCCCGGCCCCGCTTTTCTCGATACCCAAAGTCTCATCGCGATGCAGCCCCGGATCCCCGCCTTCGCGGGGATGACGCTCGGCAGGCTGCGCAGGCGCTTGCGCCAAGGACAACGACTGCAGGGATTCTACCGCGGCCACGTTCCATGCGATCACGCCGGCGAGTTCGGCCATGACCTCGTTGTCGCGCGCCGAGCGGATCGCATGCGGGTCGACGTCGCTGCCGGCGAAGGCCGGACGCAGGGCGGCGCGGCCGGCGGCTTCGCGCGTGCGCGCGTCGTCGCACAGCGCGCGCCAGCCGGCGAAGTCGAAACCGCGCCAGCGCGTCGGCGGCAAGGCGCCATGGCGCAGCAGGCCCGGCGCGACGTCGGCGGCCATGAGCGCGCCTTCGATCAGCAAGGTGCCGCTGCCGCACATCGGGTCGAACAGGCTGCCGCCCTGGGCGTAGACCTTCGGCCAGCCGCCGCGCAGCAACACCGCCGCGGCCAGATTTTCCTTGAGCGGCGCCTCGCCCTGCTTCTGGCGCCAACCGCGCCGATGCAGGGAGCCGCCGCCGAGATCGATCGATAGGATGCCGCGCCCCTTGCGCAGGACGAAATTCAGGCGCAGGTCGGGGGCGTCGGTGTCGACGTCGGGGCGCGCGCCGGTTTGCGCACGCATCACGTCGACCACCGCGTCCTTGATCCGCTGCGCGGCGTAACGCGCATGGGTGATGGCTTCGCCGGAGACGTGCGCATCGACCGCGAGCGTGTGCACGCTCTCCATGTGCTCCGGCCACGGCACTGCGGCGACGCCGGCATACAAGGCGTGCTCATCGGGGCAGTCGAATTCGGCGATCGGCCACAGCACCCGGCTGGCCAGGCGCGACCACAGCACCGCGCGCTGCGCATCGGCCAAGTCGCCTTCGACGTTGACGCCGGCGGTCGCGGCAGTCGCGCGCTGGCAGCCCAGCGCGATCAATTCGTCGGCGAGCAGGTATTCCAGGCCCTTGCCGCAGCTTGCGTAAAACTTACTCATGGTGGTGCTTACTCAGATTCGTTCGAGCAGACGCGCGAAGGCTTCCGCACTGCCTTCGACGTGCGCCGAAAGCCGGTGGCTGTCGTCGACCAGCAGCAGGCGCGCACGGCGCGGCTGGGCCCAGGCGACGACGTCGGCGGCGGGGATCAATTCGTCGTCCCAGCCGTGGATGATGCTGATCGGTACATCGGCGGCCTGCATCGGTTCGGCGTGGCCCATGCGGATCGGCGGCGCCATCAGAAACAGGCCGGCCGGCTTCACCTGCATCGACACCCATCCGGAGATGTAGGCGCCGAGGCTGGAGCCGGCCAACAGCACCGGGCCGCGCGCGGCCGCGGCGCGGGTCAGGGCGAGCAGGCGCTGCATGCGCGCCGGCACGTCGCCGAGTTCGCTGACCTCACGATTGGCGTCGAGGTCGGTGTAGTCCGGGCGTTCGTGGGTCCAGCCGTAACGCGCCGCGACCTCGGCCAGGGCGGTGACCTTGGTCGCGTCGGGGCCGCTTTCGAAGCCATGGGAAAGGATGCAGTGTCCGGAAGTCGCCATGCGCTCAGATCGTGGTGAGAATCAAACCGCGTCGCCGTCGACGGCGGAGACCGGCGTTTCGCTATCGGCCAGCGCGATCAACGCATCGCCGCGCCGGATCGTGCCGCCTTCGAGAATGCGCGCGCACAGGCCGCCGTGGCCGCGCATCGCATTGAAACCGCCGGGACCGAGCGCGGCTTCCATCATCGAGCACGGATCGCAGGACTCGGTGCCTTCGAGCAAAACCTCGCCGATGCGGAAGCGCCGCCCCTTGAGGGCGATCAACGGCAACCCGGAAACCACGATGTTGCGGCGCAAGCGCGCCGGTTCGACCGCGTCCAGCCCGGCCAGGGCCGCGATCACCGGCAGGTGCTCGGCCTGGATCAGGGTGATGCCGCGCTCGCCGCTGCTGCCCTTGTAGCGATCGCCGGCCAGACCGGCGCCGGCCTGGGCCAGGACTTCGTCGAGCGCCTGCATCGCGGTGCCCCGCGCAGGGCGGATCCCGATCCATTCCACGCGGCCCGGACGCGGCAGCGTGGCCATGAGTTTTCCTAGCGCGGAGTCGGCGGGCGGCAGGGTCATGGGGGCTCCGTGTGAGGGCGAATGGTAGCATCCGCCCTCATGCCGCCCCTGAACCTCGTCCTCGCCCCCCTGCCTTACGAAGCGCGGTTGCAGGCGCGCGACCCCGCGACGATCGATCTGGTGGTGATCCACTGCACCGAGCTGCCGGACCTGGCGACCGCGCGCGAGTACGGCGAACGCGTGCTCTACCCGCAATCCGGCACCGGCAACAGCGGCCACTACTACATCGACCGCGACGGCGCCGTCTCGCGCTACGTTGCGCCGGAGCGCATCGCCCACCACACCCGCGGTTACAACGAACGTTCGATCGGCATCGAGCTGGTCAACACCGGGCGTTATCCGAACTGGCTGGATTCGCGCCGCCAGGCCATGGACGAGGCCTATACGCCGCAGCAGATCGAGGCCTTGCAGGCTTTGCTGGCGGCACTGCGCGCGCAACTGCCCTCGCTGCGCCTGATCGCCGGACACGAAGACCTGGACACGACCGAGGTCGAGGCCAGCGACGACCCGACGCGCCAGGTGCGCCGCAAACTCGACCCCGGCCCGCGTTTCCCGTGGCCGCGAGTGCTCGACGCCTGTGGGCTGCAACGGCTGCCTTGAGCCCCTGAGCCGCAGCGCCGGCCCACATAGATCCGGCAGAGGAACGAGCCGCCAATCGCAACCGTAGCGACGCGTTCTTGCTCTACTGTCATGTGCCGACGGGACCCGCTGCTCGGCACGGCCCGCGCGGCTCCCTGCCGGCTCGTCCGGCCCGGCGGCGACGCGCTCACCTCCAAGGATCAAGGAAACCTCTGCATGTCACGTTCAACCATGCTCGCTGTGGCGACCGCGGTCGCCTTCGCCCTGCCCGTCGCACCGGCGTTCGCCCAAGCCGAGCTGAAACTGCTCAGCCACGCTTACCAGCAGCCCAACAACGCGCTCGGTGCCGACCACCCGCAGCTCAGCGCCGACGGCAACTGGGCGATCTTCAGTTCCGGTGCCTCCGGCTTCGTGGCGCCGGGTGGCGACGGTTTCTTCGGCCACGACGTATTCGTCTACGACATCGCCTGCCGGCGCACCGAACTGGTCAGCACCACCTGGGACGGTCAACCGCCCAACGGCGCATCCGGCGGCTCCAACGGCCGTTCGGCGCTCAGCGGCGACGGCCGTTATGCCGCTTTCATCTCCGAGGCGGACAACCTCGACCAGGCGAACGACAGCGGCGACATTGCCCACAATGTCTCCGACTTGTATCTGGTCGACCGCCAAGTCGCGGTCGGCCATCCGGCCAGGGTCCGCTGGGTCACCAAGCCGCGCGCCAACGGCACCGGCGGAACCAGCGGCTATCCCTCCTTCAGCGCCGACGGCCGCTACCTCGCGTTCGAGTCCAATGCCAGGAACCTGGTGCCTCACGCCGCCTCGATAACCAATGTCTACGTCTACGACATCCAGCTCGACCAGATGGTCCTGGTCAGCCGCGACCGCAATCGCAATCCGGTCATCGCCCAGTATCCGAGGATCAGCGCCGACGGCCGCCACGTCGTGTTCCGCAGCAGCGCGGCCGACATGGTCGCCGACCCGGAAGTTCCAGCAGGTACTTCGCACGTCTATCTGCGCGATCTCCGCGCCGGGACCAATCAGCTGATCGACCGCAGCAACAGCGGCGCGGTCGCCGACATGGGCGTCGGCGACGATTATTTCTCGCTCAGCGGCGATGGCCGCTTCGTCGCCTTCCGCAGCGCCGCGCCCAACCTGACCGGCAATACTGCGCCCCTCCTGACCCAGCAAGTGTTCGTGCGCGATACGCACAACCTGACGCTGAGCATGATCACCCGTAACCCGAATAACGCGCCCGCACCGCACAGCAGCCGCTGGCCGGCGCTCAGCGACGACGGCCGCTACCTCGCTTATAGCTCGCCAGCGCCGGGCCCGAGCGTCTGGGGCGGCATCTACCGCCGCGAACTCGGCAACGGCGCCACCAAGCTCCTGTCGCCGCACCGAATCACCGGCGCGCCGGAGGACGGCACGTTCACCGCGATCAGCGCCGACGGACTGCGCGTGGCCTTCCTGTCCGGCTCGGGCAACTTGATCGCAGGCGTGTCCGGCTTCGGGGTCTATCTCTCCGACGCCCGCCCGAGCGCGCCGCCGTCGGCCTGCTCAAAGGCTAGATGACCCCGAAGGGCCCGGCAGCGGGCCCTTCGTTTTAGCGCCTGCCCGAGCCTGCGCCGGCCCTCCGCTATACTGCCGGCCTCGTTTTTCGCAGGCCCGGCCGCATGAGTTCCCCCGTTTCCGAACTGATCGAACTGCTGTCGCTGGAACGGCTGGAAGACAATCTGTTCCGCGGCCAGAGCCGCGACATCGGCACCAAGTACGTGTTCGGCGGGCAGGTGCTCGGCCAGGCGCTGTCGGCCGCGCAGGCCACCCTCGACAGCGCCCGCGATGCGCATTCGCTGCACGCCTATTTCCTCAAGGCCGGCGACATCGAAGCGCCGATCGTCTACCAGGCCGACCGCACCCGCGACGGCGGCAGTTTCTCGGTGCGCCGCGTCACCGCGATCCAGCACGGCCAGCCGATCTTTTTCCTCGCCGCTTCGTTTCAGGAAGCGCAGGAAGGCGGCGAGCATCAGCTGTCGATGCCGGAAGTGCCCAAGCCCGAAGACATAGACCCGGCACCGGCGGTGCCGGCCGAAGTCATGGCGACCCTGCCCACCAAGGTCCAGCGCTGGTTGTCGCGACAAGGGCCGTTCGAGTTCCGTCACGTCTATCCGCGCGACGAGCTCAACCCGCCCAAGCGCCCGCCGTATCAGCAAGTCTGGTTCCGCCTGAGCGAACCGGTCGGCGACGCGCCGGAGCTGCATCGCGCCCTGCTCGCCTACGCCTCGGATTTCCATCTGCTGGGCACCGCGACCTTTCCGCACGGCATCAGCTATTACCAGCCGAACGTGCAGATGGCCTCGCTCGATCACGCGCTGTGGTTCCACCGCCCGTTCCGCGCCGACGACTGGCTGCTGTATTCGATCGACAGCCCCAGCGCGCAGGGCGCGCGCGGCCTGGCGCGCGGCCAGATCTTCGATCGCCACGGCCGCCTGGTCGCGAGCAGCGCGCAGGAGGGCCTGATCCGCGTGGTAGCGGATCAGAACAAGGATGCGCGCGTGGCAGCGGATCGGAACAACGACGCCGCCGCAGCCCCCAACGTACCGGCGAAGGACTGACATGAGACAGGTTTTCAGCAGTCCGCGTCTGGAAAACGTCGAAGGCGTGGCGCAGTTGTTGCGCGACGCGGGCATCGAAGTGCGCGTCACCAACGACCGTTCCTACAAGGGCAATCGCCGCTCCAGTTTCAAGTACAGCGAACCGGGCGCCGAGCGTCCCGCGGTGTGGGTGGTGCGCTCCAGCGATCAGCTGCGCGCGCGCGACCTGCTGCGCGAAGCCGGGCTGATCGACAGCACCCGCGCCGAGGAGCCCAGCCACGCGCCGTTCCGTTTCGAGTCGCGCATCGACCAGACCCGCACGCCCGGGCAGAAACGCGCCTTCCGCATCAAGGTCGGCCTGCTGCTGTGTATCGCCATCGTGCTCGGCCTGGCGATGATCCATAACCTGCGCAACCGCCCGGCCGCCGCGCCGCCGGTGGACGCGGCCGAAGTCGCGCTGCAGAAACACAAGTTCGACGGCAGCGTCGCCGCGGTGCCCGACGCGCTCGCCGCCGCGGTGTTCGCCCAGCAACTGGCCGAGGCCGACCAGCCGACCCAATGCCTGCGCGTCGACCGCCGCGACGCCCCGCGCAAACTGCTGACCGCCCTCGCCCGCCCGGGCCTGCGCCTGCTGCCGATGAGCCAGTGCGTGGAGATCGCCGACGAGGACCAGGGCAGCCGCGCCCGCGACGGTAAGCCTGCCGAGTTGATCCAGGTCCACGCCTTCCGGCCCAACAGCGTCGACGGCGGCACCATCGAGTACACCGCTTATCACCACCGCCTGGCGGCGGTTTACAAGACCCTGGAGGTCAAGCGGGTCGCCGGCAAGTGGACCGTGGTGAAGGTGCTCAAGACCGTCCGCGCGATGGGCTGAGGCGGCTCCGGCCGCCCCGCCCGGCACCGAACCGCGG